>NZ_JAVJUO010000159.1:0-19309 GCF_040220555.1 Coleofasciculus sp. C1-SOL-03 | reverse complement strand
AACCGTACAGAATCTTGTTCGGTCAAGCTAACTTCTAAAAGCCGAAACGCCCTATTTTTCGTTCTCACTCTTCCTTGTCTACTGGTCTACCTGTCTTCCTTTTCTTACCTCAACCCCAATAAAAAACCTACCCTTATGAGCTGGGGGTGAGGGGTTGAGCTTAAGTTGACACGGGTGGATAATATCGTGCCCCTACTTTTCGGTTATAACCCGATGTCGCTAAACCCGCCCCGATTCAGGTTTCTAGACTTCCTGTGAAAAGTTATTAGGAATGATGAGTTAAGCGATCGCCTGATTCGACATCAAACCAGTGCATCGTTTTCTCCGGTAGGGTGAGAGTCACCGTGTCTTCTTCACCATCCCAGTAGTTATCAGCAGCTAACAACGCCCGAATCGTCTTGCCTTCTGACCCTTCGGAACCCTGCACTCGCACGCTAATCAGTTTTTCTTTACCCATATCTTCGACCAAAAACACGTTACCCTTGATCGTCTGTTCGTCTCCTTGCTTGGCAATCCGCACATTTTCGGGACGAACACCCATGACAATTTGGCGTGGTTTTTGCCGCAGGTCGGGCAGTTTCAGTTTAAAGTTACCCAGAATGGCATAATTCTCCTGACAGCTAAGGGTGAGTAGATTCATTTGGGGACTACCCATAAAACTGGCAACAAAACTATTGGCGGGGTAGGTATAAATCTGATAGGGGGTATCAAGCTGTTGCAAGACGCCCTCATATAGTAAGGCAATGCGAGTCGAGAGGGTCATTGCCTCGGTTTGGTCGTGGGTAACATAGACGACGGGCTTGTTTTGGGATTTAAACAGTTGCTTGAGTTCGGCGCGAACTTGTTCTCGCAGTAAGGCATCTAAGTTACTCAACGGTTCATCTAATAAAAAGACTTCCGGTTCCCGAACTAAAGCGCGGGCAACCGCCACCCGTTGCCGTTGTCCACCGGAGAGTTGACCGGGTTTGCGTTCGAGTAAGGAACGGTCTAAATCCAGCTTGATAATCACATCATCAATGCGTTTGCGGATTTCTTCGCTAGGAGTGTTCCGGATTCTCAGCGAGGCGCTGATATTTTCCTCCACCGTCATGTGAGGATAGAGGGCGTAACTTTGGAAGACCATGGCAATGTTGCGATCGCCTGGGGGAACACCATTAACCGTTTGTCCACTGATCACCACTCTACCCTTGGTTGGCGTCTCCAATCCGGCAATTAATCGCAGCAATGTGGATTTACCACAGCCAGAGGGTCCAATAAATGTCATGAACTCGCCATCTTCGACATCTAAGCTAATGTCTTTAATCGGTACCGTTTTGGGATTGTATTCTTTGCGTAGATTCTGGAGTTCGAGTTTTGCCATGATTTTTACCTGTTGAATTTTGAATGTTCTCGACGCGAGATGTCATACTAAATCCGGGTTTACTACCCCCTTTATAGTCCAGTCCGCGCAGGCGGACTTTGTTTGTGTAGCCGTGACTTCTAGTCGCCAGGGCAAAAAGGGGTTACTCATCCTTTAACTGCCCCAGCCGTGATGCCCTGCACAATACGACGCTGGAAGAACAGCACTAACAGAATTAGGGGGATTGTTCCCGCGACTGTCGCTGCGGCGATCGGACCGTAAGGAATTTCAAATACAGAGGTTCCGCCGATTTGAGCCACTGCTACTGGAATGGTTTTCATTTGATCTCGCGTAATAAAGGTTAAGGCAAAGATAAATTCATTCCAAGCAAAGATAAACGTAAGAATTCCCGTTGTTACTAGGGCAGGTATGGTCATCGGCAGGACAATTTTCAACAGCATTTGCACAATATTATATCCATCAACCTGAGCAGAATCTTCTAAATCCTTGGGAAGCTGTTGAAAGAAACTCCGCAGTACCAAGATAGTCAGCGGTAAGTTGATCCCGGTATAGGGAATAATCAACGAGATGTAGTTATTCCCTAATCCTAAAAGTTTCACCACCTCTAAGAGTCCCAGAAACAGTAACACGTAGGGAAAGAGACTGACGATGAGGACGCAGGCTAAAACAATTCGCTCTCCCGGAATTCTTAACCGTGCTAAGGCATAAGCAGCGGGCGCTCCGGCGACTAAACACAAGACTGTGGAGGTGAATGAAACAAAGGCACTATTGAATATATAACGAAAAAAGGGATAACGTTCAAATAGCTGCGAGTAGTGCGTCCAAGTGAGTTGATCGGGCGCGGGAAAATAGACATTCGGAATTGTCGAAATCGCCTCATTGATCTTGAACGAGGTCAACACTTGCCAAAAGGCTGGTGCTAGGCAAAAGATTAGCGTTAATACCACACCAACCCAGAGCATAATTTGCTTGGTATTGATTGTTGATTTGTTTTTGGATGATGAATCTTGAGCGACTGCCATAATTAATCTATTGGTCTCCTAAAACATTAATTCGGGTTTTTGAGAGCAAAAAGCCCACAATTGCCACGGCGAGAATTAGTAAGAGGAAGGTGACGACAACCAACGCCGCACCGTAACCAAAGTCCAGATAGCGTCTCACGGTGTCATAAATATACAGTGAAATCATTTCCGTCGCATTCGCTGGACCGCCCCCTGTCATCACCAGCACCAGGTCAAAAATCCCGAAGGCTTGAGCAAAGCGGAACAAGAGGGCAATTAAGATTTGCGGGGTTAGTAGGGGTAATGTAATTTGCACAAAACTTTGTACTGGAGACGCCCCATCAATTGCATGGGCTTCATAAAGATCCTTAGAAATTGATTGCAATCCGGCTAGCAGAATAATCGCGAAAAATGGCGTTGTTTTCCAAACATCAGCTGCAATCAATGCGATCATTGCCGGAATGGGTTCACCTAACCAGGTTATGGGGTCAACGGCGGGCAATAATCGTAAAATATCATTCGCAACGCCAAACTGGTCATTAAAAATCCACGCCCAGGCTAATCCCATGACAGCGGTGGGTAATGCCCAGGGAATTAGGGCGGCGGTGCGAACTAAACCTCGCCCAAAAAAGGCTTGATTTAGCACCAAGGCAATTGCCATTCCCAACACTAATTCCAGGGCAATTGAGGACACGGTAAACACTGTTGTGTGCCACATACTTTGCCAAAAGCGTCCATCACCCACGAGCCGTGCATAATTGTCAAAGCCAGTAAACTCTGCCTGTAACTCAGTCCCTAGATTTTGACTGAATAAACTTAACCAAAACGCTCGTCCAATGGGATAGGCAAACACCATGAGCAAGATCAGGATGGCGAGTAGGGTGAGTAACCAACCCGTTCGTATCTCTCGTTGCCGAATTGAAGCTTGTTTCATCGTAATTTTATGGAGTTACAACGTGCCGTTTAACCAACGGCTAAACCTTAATCTCCTAAAAGTCTTCGCGTTTCCTGGGCGGCTCGATTCATCGCTTGTTCTGGTGTCATGGTTTGCGTAATTGCTGCACTGAGATAACGCTGCAAAATATCTGAGGCTTGAGCGTATTGGGCGATAGGAGGACGCAGCACCGCTTTTTCCAGGACTTCTAGCATTTGGGGAAAGTAACTATATTCAGCTACCAGTTCAGAATCGGTATACAGTGATTTGAGAGCCGGAGCATAGCCTGTTGCCAGACTAAATCGTTTTTGGACATCCGGACGGTTAAAGAATTCAATTACTTTCCAGGCTTCATCGGGGTGTTTTGTTGATTGAGAAATACCCAATCCCCATCCGCCTTGGCAAGCACCACTACTATCCGCTGGTTGGTGTACCATTGGCTTAATTGCAAATTGACCCGCAATTTCTGAGTCGGCTGCTAACGGGTAAACGTAGGGCCAATTCCGTAAGAAAATAGCTTCACCTTCTTGGAATAAGCGGCGGGTTTCTTCTTCAGCGTAAGTGGTAACACCGGCAGGAGAAACCTCTTTTTCAATGGTATTCAGTAAAAATTCGACCGCTTGGATTGCTTCTGGCTGATCAAGTCCAACCTCTAGTGTGTCTGGATTTACCCAAAAGGCACCAAACCCTTCCAGGATTTCCACAAACATGGCAGATAACCCTTCGTATTGCTTTCCTTGCCATAAATATCCCCATTCAACTCCTGTTTGTTGTTGCAAGGCTTGAGAAATTTGTATGAGTTCGGCAAAGGTTTCGGGGGGTTCGTATCCACCCTGCTTTAATAAATCAGTACGGTAGTAGAGCATACCCCCATCGGAACGTAAGGGCATCCGATACAGTTCACCGTTGTAGCGTCCTCCCTCTACATCCCCTTGCAGAAACTTCGATAATTGATCCTCAGAAACTCGGTCAGATAGGGGCATTAACCATCCGGCGGCGGCAAATTTTGGTACCCAAACAATGTCTAGATAAACGAGGTCGTAAGGTGAATCGCCCAACAAAAAGGCAGAGGTATAGAGGTCTTCCACCAGGTTGGTTTCGTTGGGTCCTTCCAGGATTTCTAGATTTATATTGGGATTTTGTTCTTCAAATTCCTCGACAAATTCTTGCCACTGAGAGGCTTCAAGGGCGCTCATCAATACTTGAACCGTGACGGGTTGTTGCGTCAAGGCGGGGAGAATGAGAAATTGAATCGTGGCAATTGTGGCAATCAGTAAGATCAAAAAACGAGGAACTTTTTTGATTCTGAAGATGCTTCGTTGGAGTCTGCCCAATTGCTGACTAATGTTCATGGGATACTCTGGCAATTCAATAGGGTTCAATTCGCTACTGTGTGATGACGATTTCGCCTTGTCTGTGACCGGATTGCTCTTGGCGCGGGTATTGGAGTCAACACAGCAGCATGTATAAGCTTCAGCCTAATTGTAGCTAACACTTATGCAGTTTTACCTCATCGCTCGATTTGATCAGATGTCACTCTAGGTCAAGGTTAAATGTAAAGAAATGAAACTTAAGTTTATTAAAGTTAACATTTCCCCGAAAACAACGCCGCAGAATCGGCTAGGTTAGTCGATTCGAGGGTGCAAAAGGATAGTTGTAGCATGTTTGGCTAACATCATTCATACCTCCATAGTTAGTTGACATTTTACAGGAAAGGCAATATAGCTCAAGTCAACGGCAACTCTCTGGCTCCGCTTTTTTATGTTGATGCCACTTGCCCACCTGACATCAAATAGGTTACATGAAAACAGTGCAATTTTTGTGTCTAGAGTTACGAGGAATACAAATTGACTCGACTATTTTCCCCTAAACAATGGGTTTTGGGGGATTGATTCTGATGCACCATGGGATGGTGCATGGGATTGATGATTGGAAATCCGCCTTAAGCCAATGTGTCATTTCTAAAACCCATAAGTTGCTGTGCTTTTATAGGATTTTACCAAATTCATTAATATCGGCAATAGCTTGGCGGAAATGACTGATTTTTTCCTATTTTTTTCTAAGCTGACCTTAATTAATCCGATGTCTGGCATTAACGGTCTAGCCGTCCTAAATCATCGTGTAAGTATTCAACTGGACATGATATCAATTCCCAACCGGCGATCGCATGAGACAGGATTGACCCAACCCCGATGATCCAACGCTATACACTGGGACAATAACCCCTTTCCGACAAGCAGATGATCAAGCGGTTTTGGCAATGGCTAGTGCGGCTGATTCAGAGAATCCTACCGCCTTTCCTCAAACCCAAACAACACAGGCGACGGCAAAAATTCCTCAGTGATGCCGACTATCATCAGTTATTTCGGCAATTGGTTATTGGGGTGAATCAGGGATGGAATCGGGAACAGATCCTGCAACATTTAGGATATCAGAGTAGCGATCGCGCTTTTAAGGTATGGCTGTATGAGTATGGACAGCAGTTGCGCCAGTTACCCGAGGCGGATCATCAGTTTGCTTGGCAATTATTGCAGATGAGTGGTGTCGGCTGTGGAGAATTGGGGGAAATTGCGGCAGAAATTGGTCAGGATTTATTGGCGAAACCGCCAGGGAAAGGGGAAGCCTATCTAGGAGATCCCGGAGACGCCGATCACGGTGAAACTGCGGAGAGGAATGCCGCCGAAACCTGGTTCAATCAAGGGAAACAGCAACTCGCCGACCAAGATTTTCTGGGTGCGATCGCGTCTTTTGACGCAGCGATTCAACACCAACCCTCCTTAGCCGAAGCCTGGAATAATCGAGGGTTAGCCTTGGGGAAGTTAGGAGATTATCAACGTGCGATCGCCTCTTATGAGAAAGCGATTCAATTTAAACCCGATTATCAATTAGCCTGGTACAACTGGGGTGTGGCGATGGATAAATTAGGAGACTATGAAAGTTTTTAATCAACGTTTTCCATACTAATAACAGGCATTCTTAGATAGGACGTTGTACGTTGTTTGCGGACAATATCGGTGACAACTCGCTCGACTTGTTCTACTGTCAAATCAAGCGCCTGGGCGATTTCATCGTTCTTAACACCACGTTCATACCCGAACCAGATGGTATCCAGAATATCAAAGGGCAGACGGAAGAAAAACTCCTCCTGTGAACTTCCACCCGGATACGTATCCGAAGTCGGCGTGCGTTGTTGAATGTCTTCTGGCACATCTAAGTAACGAGCAAGCTGGTAAACTTGTGTCTTGAACAAATGGGCAATCGGACTAACATCAATTCCGCCATCTCCGTACTTGACAAAAAAGCCTAATAAATGCTCATTCTTATTTGCTGTACCGATAACCGCATAATTATTTAATTCAGCGTGATAGTAGAGCATAGCCATGCGTGATCGCTGCTTAAAATTAGACGCGGCGACAATCTGATAATATTCCCGGGGCGGTAAGCGTTTGGTAAACTCCTCACCCTCTGGATTGGTTACAGTTAGGGAAAAGATATTCAGCATTTCTTTTTTCAGTAAGTTTCCCGGTAAGGCAATTTTAGCTTGCCAACCTTCTCCGAATTCCGGAAACAACCGTTTTATGGCGTCGTTGCGGCGGCGGTAACAGCTAAACCCATCTAATACCCCGGAAATGTCTTCGGTAATGGTTTGAACGCCGTAGTGATCAGCGACTAACTGTGCCAGTGTAGCGCTTTCTGGGCTGGATTCACCCTCCGGTAACAACAAGGCGACGATATGTTCTGCACCAAAAGCTTTAGCACATAAACCCAGCACCACCGATGAGTCAATCCCCCCACTGATACCCAACACCGCCCCGCGACGGCGTAGGGTTTGATGGACACTCTGGCGTAACTGTTCGACAATGCGTTCCGTCTCTTTGGCTGCATCTAAATTAAGGGAGTGCTTATTAAAGCCAATTGCATCCGTTTTGACTGAATTGTTCATGATTTAATCTCCTGAATAAGTCGGTGGGTGAGGGTGGTCATTTGTCATTTGTCATTTGTCAGTTACAACTTGCATCTTGCACCATTATTTAATCAGTTTGCTCGTCGAAATCCTCTTTCTTTACCTCCTCTATCGCCGCCCAAAGCGCCTCAGCTACCTGATCCTGATTGTTCTTAGCCAATCGGCGGATATCGTCGCGAGTAATATAGCCTTGACGTTGCTTGTGGCGATGTTTTAGATCTTGCATGCGATGCTGTAGTTCGATCACATCTTGATAGGTGTAGAGATAAACAGGTTGTTTTTGGCCTGTCAAGCGATCAAGTGCCTTCTTATGTGCCGCAATTAAATTATCGACAGTTGTATGATGCGAATATTGCTGATGTTGGATTCCTGGTATATCGTCGCTTACATTTAAGTCTTTCAAGTTACTGGTTACCAAAAATGTACCATCATCAAATTCTGATTCAAATTCGATCGCGTTGTCGCCTTGGGAAATTAAACCGATTGCCTGAAAAACTTTGACGAAAAAGGGTCGCGGCATGGCATAAATACCAGCCAAAGTGTTCCGATCTCGATGGAGCATCACCCGAATAAATGTGCGAGTTTTCCCGCCACTCGCTTGGGTCACTGTCACATCTTCAATATCATCTAATTTATGAAATCCTCGTTTTTCCAATAAAGTTTGAGTGCGATCGTAGAAGCGGATATCGACCAGGGGAAAATCACCCGGATCGACTCGGATAAATTCGTGGCGTTGAGAGTAACTTGCCTTGCAAAGGTCTAGTAATTGTCGAGCGCTATCGCGTGCTTTTGGATTGCTTACTCCACTGGCAGAAGGTGAACTGGGTGACGCGCGATCGCTGATATCTTCCAACTTGACACCGACAAACGTGGCGATTTGGTTGGCTTTCGCTAATACGTCTGATTTAGATGATGAATAGCCCAAATCGAAACCAGGTTCTCCTGACTTCAAAAGGATTTCTGCCTGATAGACTCTCAAGTCTCCATCTCCATGGGTTTCTGCCTTCATTCGCACAGATGAAATAGCGGAAAATGGATAGGAACGAGTGTTAATTGTACACAGTTTTGTCCGTCCCCAAAATAGCTGGCGCGTCGATTTATCGAGATGTAATGAAATTGGCAGTAGCGAGGAGATTACACGTCCCAATCCAATGACAATAAAAACGCCCAAAAACAGGATTATGCCAATACTGGAAGGCGCAAATCTATTATCGCGCACGATCTCGATTGTCCCGGTTTCCTCCGCGATAAACTGATTGATTTTTGCGACTTGAGTTTGAATCCAAGCTGGATTCCCCTTACGGCAATTGACTCGTACTAAATTCTCAAAAATTGTTTGCTGGCTTCCATCACTAAAAATTAGGTTAAAATCGTGGTTATGGAAGACATTGCAATCCTCATCTCCCGGCATTTTCGTATAGTTGTATTCGGCTTTAGCCACTAAGGGAAGGGGTTGAAGTGTAAGCTGCTTCATGCCGAAAAAGATACTTTTTTCTTGAGTGCAGTCTACGCGATCGCTATCGCTGGTGACTCGCTGACATTTGAGGGATTCAACACCCCAATATGCGGCAGAAAGAAACAGCATGCTCAGTGGTATTCCCCAAAATAGCAACCCCCACACCAACACAATCGGGAAACAGCCGATGCTTTGTTGCAGAATCAGCCGATTTTCCGTTTTCTTAACAATTTCCATCCCGACCTCCACAGATGAATTGATAAATTTTAGAACAGGCTTACACTGAAAGACTACTGATGATCAGGATTATTTTAACAATTTTATCCTGGACTTGAATAATTTTAATCACACTGGCTGCAAATCTAAAAAAATACTTAATGATTTCTGCTCTTGATTTCACGAGATTCCGTGGTTTCAGAAGTTGAACAAACGGTCAAAAAATGATAGAAAGTAATAAATTGGGGATTTAATGACGAATTTTTCCCTAATCCGGCGATTCAATGGCTAAAACCCAGATGATGGCGTGGGATAAGTGGGGGAATGTTTATCCAGGAAACCTGGCTCGATGACCCAAAAATTGGCAGGGTTGATCCGGTGGGGTTGACATTGACTCGACTATCTGATCCGAAACCCGAATAGGGGATGCGATCGCACCAGAGTCCTAGTCCAGTCATTACACTTAGCGGTCACAAGAGGTCATGAAAAATAATCCTGATTTGAGCTATTGACAGTTCAGGAGTTTCATTTTAAACTTACTTCATAATGGTAAAATGTGCCCGCATGTAGGGTCGGATTAGCTCCTTATAAAACAGAAACCCCCGGTTAAATCTCTAGTCTGTGCTTATCCCTCCAGTAACAGCCGACCTAATTGTTTGTCATTGAATCGGCTCTAATGTGCGATCAATAACCTTAACTCGGTCTAAAGGGGTCAAAGTCGATAACCGAGAATTGAAGTCTTTAACGAACTGTTGATCAACTAACTGCGTGGATAAAACGCCGGCGATCGCCATATCGTCCACTTCACCCAAGGGTGATCCACTTTGGGCTTTGCGAACCAGTTGATTAACCGCTAAGGGATGAAATAAACCACTAGCGCGTACAGCATCTTCCGACAACAACTCCCAGACGTAATCTGGTGTATCCTGGTGAAAGAAACTGCGGTGAATCGGGGCGCGGTAGGGACGCTTACGGCGCTGCCAAATATCGGGGGGTAGTAATTTGCGGCTCAATTGTCGCAGCAGCCATTTTTCGGTTAAGCCGCGCAGCTTCACATTGGATGGCAGGCGATCGCAAAATTCCACAACTCGATAATCTAGAAAGGGGAAACGTCCTTCGACGGAATTCGCCATCGCCATGCGATCGCCTTGAGAGGAGAGCAAATAGGGTGACATAAAGCTAACAATTTCCAGGTATTGCGCTTGGGCTAAGGGAGACCAACTGGAGAAATTGCTTTGGAGGGGAACGAATTTCTCTACCCATTGTAGCAGTCCAACCTCCGGTTTAGACACCAGCAACCGCTGGAGACGAGCCGTATTTGACCAACGGATGATATGGGAATAGAACGGCGATTCGGTATCGGTGAGATTCTTTTTAAAGAACGCCTGCATAAAGGCTTCGCTGCTACGACTCAAACGGGAAATTTCCGGGTACAGTCGTTTCAATAATAAGGGTCGCCATTGCGAATCCGGCTGTTTTGCCCAGAATCGACGTATCGCCATTTCTTTGAAAATGTCATAGCCACCGAGGAATTCATCAGCACCTTCTCCTGTCAGCACCACCTTTAAATGAGAATCCCGTACCAACCGAGACAGCATAAACATAGGTGCAGGTGCGGTGCGTAATGTGGGAGTTTCGGTGTGCCAGATTACCTCTGGAAACAGGCGGCTAATATCGGTATGGGTACAATAAACAACCCGATGGTTAGTCCCCAAACTATCTGCCATGCGCCGTTGGAACTCACTCTCATCAAACTCTGGATCTGAGAAGGCGATAGAGAAGGTTTCTAAGGCGTTCTGGGCATATTGACGGATAATCGCCGTCGTTGTCGAAGAATCCAACCCCCCACTCAGGTAAGCGCCAACAGGGACATCAGCCCGTAGGCGGATTAGGGTGGAGTCAATCAGCAGTTGCTCAAACTCATCCAGATAATCTTGGGGAGTACGCCGGGATTTCTCTGGGGTAAAGTCTAGTTCCCAGTACGGTTGGATGTTTAACTGTCCATCCTGAACCTGTAGATAATGACCCGGGGAGAGGCTATCAATGTCCTGGAAAATGGTGTGCGGTGTCAATACACTCCAAAACGTAAACACCTGCGTCAGTGCAGCAGGATCAATAGTTGCACAAACCGTGGGATGCGCCAGAATAGTCTTGATTTCCGAACCAAAGATTAACTGACCCTGGCACAAAGTATAAAACAACGGGCGAATCCCCAAGCGATCGCGTGCCAAAAATAGGCGACGCTGACGAGTATCCCAGATCGCGATCGCAAACTGACCATTGAGATAATTCAGGCAATCGGCACCATATTCTTCATACAGATGCAGGATCACCTCCGTGTCACAATTGGTCGTAAAGCGATGACCAAGCGCTTCTAATTGGGGGCGCAGTTCCACATAGTTAAAGATTTCACCGTTGAAGACAATCCACAATGTTTCATCTTCGTTACAAATCGGTTGCTGTCCACCACTTAAATCAATAATACTGAGACGGGCATTCCCCAAATTAACCCATTCATCCCGATAAATCCCAAACTCATCAGGACCCCGATGACGAATCATGGCTAACATCTGCGGCACAACCATCTCCGGAATCGGCTGAGGTTCCTGCAAATTGAGAACACCGACAATACCACACATAACTTACTCCTTTTGTTTGAAAAGGTTTGTAGTCAGCGCTTTAGCGCTGTTGGCAAGCTTCGTACCAACTACGAACCCAATGTAAGTTCTGTAAATAGTCCTCAAACCCTGACAAAGGACAAAGGACTTATCACTTCAAATCAGTCTTTTTAATTTTGCCAGACGAAGTTTTAGGCAATTGAACACAAAACTCGACCAACTTCGGCACCATGAAATCTTCCAAATGGGCGCGGCAATGCCGTAAGATATGGGCTGGGGTAAGTTCATCGCCCTCCTGTACGACAAACGCCTTGACCACCTGCCCCAATACCGGGTCAGTCACGCCAATTACTGCCGCTTCCCGGACACCTGGAAGCCCATACAGCACATTCTCCACCTCTTTCGGTGCCACCTTCTCACCCCGGCTTTTAATCATGTCATCTTGCCGCGAGACAAAATACAGAAACCCCTCTTCATCCTGGCGAAATAGGTCTCCCGTATAGCACAGCCGCTCCCCTGGCATCAATCCAGGGCGGAAACGGGCAGCACTTGCCTCGGGGTTCCCCCAATAACCGCGCATGACATGGCGTCCCCGCACCACCAACTCACCCACTTGACCTGAACCTAACCGCATTCCCTGTTCATCTTCAATCCACACTTCGGTGCCAGGAATGGCGATACCCACGGAATCGGGACGTTTGTCCAGTTGATCTGGAGGCAGATAGAGGGTACGTTTGGTTTCGGTTAAACCGTACATCGAGAACAGCGTCGCCCAGGGAAACTTAGCCCGAATTTGGAGAATGTGGGAGGGAGGTAAGGCGGCGGCGGTGTTGGTCAAATAACGTAAACTGGATAAATCGTAGGCACTCAGATCCATTTTCAGTAGCATGGCGTAGATTGTCGGGACGCCAGGGAAGCCAGTGACCCGCTCTTGTTCCATGCGTTTGAGAATAGCGGCTGGATAGGTGAATCCTTTTTCCAGTACCAGAGTGCCGCCGAACTTAAACACCATCAAAAGTTGGTACAGTCCGTAATCGAAGGACAAGGGCAACAAGCCAATGACACTATCACTCTCGACATTGCCCAGATATTCGATAATCGAACTAGCCGCAAAGACAACATTGCTGTGGTCTGACATGACGCCTTTGGGGTCGCCCGTGCTACCGGAGGTATAAATTAGGCAGGCTAGGTCGAGATCAATATTGACTTTTTCGGGTCTTTGTGCTATGCATTCGGACTGGATGGCGGTATAGTTGAGGACATTGCCCGTACTCGTCTCCGGGGTTGGCGACGTGAGGATGATGGTGGTGAGGGAAGGCACCTGTTGGGTGAGTTGTTGGGCTAAATCGGCTTGTCGCCCACTGGTGACTAAAACTCTGGCTTGACAATTGTTTAAGATATAGGCGCACTTATCGGACTTCGTGCTGGGGTTAAGTGGCACAAAAACGCCACCCGCTTTGAGGACAGCAAAAATTGCGATCGCCAACTCTAGGCAGTTCGGTAGAAATAATACGACGCGATCGCCCCGTTGTAAACCCTGTGCCAAGAGCGCATTTGCCAAGCGGTTTGCCTGTGCCTCGACTTCGGGATAGGTTAGGCGTTGCCCATCGCCAATCAACGCCACCTTATCCGGCAATCGGTCAGCGCTAGACTCCAGAAATTCCTGTACCAACATGACAATTACTTCCCTCAATTGTTAACAAACCGGGACTGTTTTTGTCGGGCAAATTCAGCTAGATTCCTAACGGAATCAAAGTTTTCCGGGACAATCTCGACATCTTCCACCTCAATGCCCAAGTTTTCCTCCAGAAACAGCACTAATTCCATCACGTTCATCGAATCAATGATACCGTTTTCCAGTAAGGAAGCGTCATCGGGATAAGGATAGCCGTTGCTACTGAACAGGATATTTTCGGAAATATGTTGGCGTAGCATTTCTTCAATAGGTTGCATAATTAAACCTCACTTTTTGGGTCTAGTCAATAAAAAAGTTGTGCAGAATTAACGGGAGTCTGTTGAACCAACCATCCTTTCCACTTCCGCCTGTGCTTCATCCAAACAAGCCCGCAATTTTTCTGCCAAAACCTGTACGTTAGGTTCTGACTTCAATGTGCCATGATTACCAGGAACACCGTGGAGCCTCAATCCTCCTCCAGCCACTCTGTCCCAACCTGAACGGTTATGGTAAGTTTGTTGCGGATGTCCATTTCCCATAGCCCAGAATACAGTCACCTGACCAGGATAGAGTGGCAGTTGATACGCTTTTCTCGCTTTTATCTTCTCCTCTAACAAATGAAATCCTCGGAGAGGGTAAGGCAATTCCCGTCCATTCCTCAAGTAAAAATCACAGGTCATTTTCTTGATTTTATGCTCAAGGTCTTTCCGGAATTTAGTCAGTTCTTTCTGTTTCTTCCAAACTTCGCGTCCAAAACGCTCTTGGGCATAGGCATAGATGTAAGTTAGCTTCTCGCTAAATCCGAGTTGTGAAATTTGCTCCAGATGTTGAGAAGCATGGGAACGCGATGGTGAAGGCGATGGTGAAGGCGATGGCTGACTATTAATCGGCGACCCATTATAGATGGTATCTAATAGGGCTAGCAGAGCGACCTTCTTCCCTTGCGCCTGTAGCTGTTGAGCCATTTCAAAGGCAACTACACCACCAAAGGAGTGACCGCCTAAAAAATAAGGACCATCAGGCTGAACCGTACAAATTTCTTCGATATAATGAGCGGCTAAGTCTTCAATCCGCAATTTGGGAGCCTGTTTTCCATCCATTTTTTCTTCCAAACCATAAAAAGGTTGGTCGGGTCCGAGATGACGCGCCAGAGTGGTCAAACCCAGAGCGGTGCAGCCAGCTGCAGCAACACAAAATAATGGTGGTTTAGAACCCTGTGGTTGAACCGCCACCAATGAAGACCAAGGTGCTGACCATCCTGACTGGCGCAGAAGGTTGGCGAGTTGCTCGACGGTTGGTGCTTGGAAAAGGGTAGCTACGGGCAGATTCCGGTTCCATTTCTTCTCGATTTGTCCGAACAGTTGTACTGCTAACAGGGAATGTCCCCCGAGTTCAAAGAAGTTATCCCTCACGCCGATGGGTTGAATACCTAGAACGTTTTCCCAAATTTGGGTGAGTTGGTGTTCCAGCTTATCTCGCGGAGCGATATAGGTTGTCTGTTGCTGTCGGGTTAAGCGAGCTGCATCCAGATTGTCGTCAGACCGTTGATGGAGTTTTCCATCAGCAAAACGTGGCAAGTCTTCTAGGCACAGTTCGGGATTGGCAACTAAGCGTTCTAGCCAGGTCTGGAAATGATCCAACATCTGAGCGATGCTAGTCGCCTGGAATAGGTCTGTTTTGTATTGCAATCCTCCTGTTAATTTCCCTAATTTTTCTTGCAGGGAAACAGAGAAATCAAAGTTGGCGATTTCCCGCTCTACATACAAGGAGTTCACGGTTAATCCATCAAGGTTTAATGACGGATTTGGGGTATTTTGCAAGACAAACATCCCTCGCGTCAGCGGTGTGTGAACTAAATTGGGGAGTTCTGCCACCTTTTGTAAGGGTATATCTTGGTGGGCAAATGCTTGTGAGGAAACGTGACTGACTTGATGCAACAGTTCTCGAAAACTAGGGTTTCCTGATAAGTCAGTACGGAGCGCCACTATATTATTGAAGTAGCCAATTAACCCTTTGGATTCAACCTGATGGCGACCAACAACAGGCGAACAAACTGTCATGTCTTCTTGCTCGGTATATAAGTAGAGCAAGGTTTTAAAGGCAGTTAGCAAGGTGACGAACAGAGAAACACCTTCCTGATAACTCAATTTCTTGATCGCCTGGGTTAAGTTTTGTGATAACTCAAAGGGTTGATAAGCACCTTGGTAACTTGGTACGGGTGGAGGTGAATAATCCGTGGGCAATTCCAGAGCTGAAATGCCACTGAGCTGATTCTGCCAGTAGTCCAGTTGAGTAGAGAATACCTCGCCTTGCAGCCATTTCCGTTGGGTTTGGGCATAGTCGGCATATTGAACTGGAAGTTCCGAAAGTGGCGATGATTTTCCCTGGGAAAAGGCATCGTAAAGCACACCGAGTTCCCGCAGGAATACTCGGTCAGACCAACCATCGAAGATGATATGGTGTATGGTTCGTACCAGTATGTGTTCTTGTTCAGTTAGGCGCAAAAGTTTGATACGCCATAAGGGGCTTTTTGTCAAGTAAAACGGTTGCTTGGCATCTTCGACAGCCAGTTTTTGGGCTTGGGCTTTCCTTTGCTCTAGAGGAAGTTCTTGCAAGTCTATAATTGGCAGAGTCCAATCGATTTCTGGACAGATCACTTGGATGGGTAATCCATTGACGGTAGGAAACGTGGTTCGCAGGATTTCATGGCGTCGAATAAGTTCTCCTAAACTCATCTGTAGGGCGACTACATTGAGTTCACCTTGGAAATGCAAACAATGCAAAAGGTTATGTACAGAAGTATCGGGCTGTAACTGTTCCAGATACCAGAGTCGTTCTTGGTTGAAGGAAAGAGGTAAGTTTTGGTTGCGTGAAACAGGCTGAATGGCAGGCGTCTGATGTTTTAACCTAACGTTGCTTCTCAGGGAAAGCCAAAAATCAGACGGAGTTTTTTCGGCTTGGGGCTGGCTTGAAGAGTTAAGACGGGATTTTTCGGCAACGGCGTATTTCATGGTTTCACCCTGATTAAACTCTGATAAAAATCTTTGTTTTATACCTTACTCTGGCTGAATTAAAAATGCTAGTGCCTTTACAATATCTTGTTGAAAATAAATTTTTAAGCTCATCAGAAAGAATTATGTATATGGGGCATTATTTAACCTAAAATTAACAACAATTAACACAAATTGTCCATAACACATGGAAATAAACACAACTGTATAGAAATACTAAAAATAATGAATCAATGTGTACAATTAATACTTACAGCTACTGAAAGGATGCCCCAATAAACACAAAAGCATAAAAAAATATAATCGGATTTGCCCAAATCAGTCTCAGGTTGTTCTTCATTAACCCTTCATAAACAGTTCAGCTTTAACGGATGAGCTACGACCCAGTGCAGCAGTGGGAGGAGGCAGTTAAGAGCTACAGTCCTTGTGTGGCAAGCTTCCTGATTCATTAAAACTGATAGTTTAGCACACTAAGTCCGGAAGACCCAAAATTACCGAAATTCTGCGAACCCGGTCTCCGAAGATGGGCAAGAAAGAGGGTCAATCTTGAGGTAGACCATGATTACCTTAAACAATCATTCCGTTTGGCAAAATTTATCGGCAGTGGTTAGTGGTCTTAATGCTAATTCTCTGGTTTTGGAGCATTTAGAATTAAACCTAGAATTTATTGATGAAAATTGGCAAATTGACCTCAACTCAGAATTGATCACAGTTCAATCTTAAATCAATCTTAAAGGACTAACCCGGTTGGTTGATGATAAAATGAACGAAATCACCACCCTAACTCAGGAGTTTAACCCATGTCATCCCCAGCGATTCAAGACTTAGTGACTTTGGTTGAATCTTTACCCGATACGGTTCAAAGCAAAGTGATTGCACATTTACGGGAATATATTGCCGATTTGCAAGATGAACAACAGTGGGATACGGCGTTTAATCGGACTCAATCCGCGTTAGTCGCCGCCGCACGTCAAGCCAAACAACAACGCGCCGCCGGACAAGCTACTCCCATGGATTATAATCAGTTATGAATTCTGAGGTGTTACCCTCCTTTTGGGATCAATACCGCAAACTGAGGAGAGAAATCCGACAAAAAGCCCGCAAAGCCTATCAACTCTGGGCGGAAAATCCGTTTCATCCCTCTCTCCATTTCAAGTGGGCGATCGCAGCGTAACAGTTGACACCAACAAAGTTATTTCAAATCAGTCTTTTTGATTTTGCCGGAGGAGGTTTTGGGCAATTGAACACAAAACTCTACTAACTTTGGTATCATGAAATCTTCCAAATGGGCGCGGCAATGAGTCGGATATCCTGAGAAAGGAATTGTTGAACTGTTTGTTACCTAATGTCACCAACTACAGCGAACCAGGGTGTTCCTGACGTGCGAAGCGAAGCTATCCCCAAGGGAATCGCGAATCCGTCTAACCTTTTAGACGTGACGGAGGCTTACTTACGCGAAATTGTTGCACCTCGCGCCTCAGAGATCGATCAGGATACCGAAGCATTACGCATTGCACTAAAAGGATTAGGCGATCGCCATCTGCTAGCGCTGAAAGTTCCCCAAGATTGGGGAGGTGCTGAGGTGAATCCTGTCACCTTCTTTCACTTCCAACAACGAGTCTCTCGCTATTCGGGTGCGTTGGCTTTTCTGCAAACTCAGCATCAGAGTGCAGGTGGGTTTTTGGCAAAGAGTGACAATGAAACCTTAAAGCAGCGTTATCTTCCCCGCATGGGGAGAGGTGAGGCGTTAGTCGGGGTAGGTTTCTCCCAACTGCGACGTACTGGGAATCCTCCAGTCAAGGCGACGCCTGTGGATGGAGGCTATCAGATTACTGGAAATGTGCCTTGGGTTACGGGGTTTGGCTTGTTTGGGGATTTTGTGATTGGGGCGACATTACCCGATGGTCGAGAACTCTATGGTATTGTACCCTTTACCTCGACCGAGCAAGGAGTTGGACGTGCGATCGCCTTTAGTCAACCCATGGCGTTAGCGGCGATGAATTCCACGAATACGGTGTCGGCGAGTCTGACGGATTGGTTTTTACCGAACGAGTCAGTTTTATTCCTCAGAAAAGCCGGGGCGATTCATGCAGCGGATCAAAAAAATGTATTAAATCATGGGTTCTTTGCCTTAGGTTGTGCTAAAGCCGGATTAGATATAATTGCCGCCGCTTACCAACGCAAGCAACTCGAATTTATTCAAAAGGCTTTTGATCATCTTAACGCCGAAGTCTTGGACTGTGAAGCCGCCATGATCGCCGCCTTATCAGCAAATTCTGCTGACACCGAAGATCAGGAAAATGGAGGAGGAGATGAGGGCGGGTTTAGAAACATCCGGGTGACAACAAATGATAATAGTGAAACCCGCCCCTACATGGGGAAAAAACGTCCCCAATCCCTACAGTTAAGGGCGTGGGCAATTAACCTAGCAGGGCGGTGTACCAATGCGGCGGTAACAGTCTCCAGTGGTGCAGCCAATCTCCAATCCCACGCCGCCCAGCGTGTCTATCGCGAAGCGGTGGTATTTACTGTTTCTGGGCAAACCACAGCGGTAATGGAAGCAACCTTGGCGCAGTTAGTTCACTCGCCTCTAAATTAGGGGAGATGAGGGAGATGGGGAAGATGGGGGAGATGGGGGAGATGGGGGAGATGTGCGCGTCTGTGTGTAGGGGCGGGTAATGTGACAAAATTAATCAAGTCACCCATCATCTTGCTACAAAACCCGCCCGGTTCCACCCTTTGAGCCCGACATTTTTGAGGTGCGATCGCAGTTAACAATCCGGTGGGTTTTGTTCTCAGGTTTCAGGTTAATCGAAAAATCTGATATCGGACAGAAAATCCAATGTAGGGGCGGGTTTAGGGATAAAATTAATGGAGTCACCAATCATGTTGCTACAAAACCCGCCCGACTCCACCCTTTCACCCCGACATTGTTAAGGTGCGATCGCGGTTAGCAATCCGGTAGATTTTGTGATCGGGTTTCCGGTTAATCGGAACATCTGATATCGGCACAGAAAATCCAATGTAGGGGCGGGTAATGTGACAAAATTAATCAAGTCACCCATCATCTTGCT
>NZ_JAVJUO010000158.1:0-87568 GCF_040220555.1 Coleofasciculus sp. C1-SOL-03 | reverse complement strand
GGTTCAATTGTTCCCCACACCCGACACCCGACACCCCACACCCCACACCCCACACCCCACACCCGACACCCCACACCCCACACCCCACACCCCACACCCCACACCCCACACCCGACACCCCACACCCCACACCCCACACCCTTTTACCAAGGATTACCCACCAGCGTAAAAGCACTCCAATAATAGGGATGAGTCAGACTAACATTTCCTGGATTCAGAAAATTCTCCGGTAAGGGAATTTGACCCGATGGTGTGACTAATTCATCCCCCTCTATGTGGACTTCACCCCGAATCATCGCCAGTTGGGTTTGACGCAGGGCTTCAGTTTTCGTGGGTGCTTGGTTTAATTGTTGATAAAATGTCGTCATCAGTCCTAAGGTTCCCGTATCGCTGACTGACCAAAGGCTACCCAATGCCGATTTTACTCCCGCTTGTACTGCTAATCCGGTAAATCCTAACTCGGCTTGTTCGTCCCCTAATGCTGAACTACAAGCACTTAATACCAACAGGTCTACCGGGGGATTATCTAAATGTAACTCCCGCAGTTGATCCAAGGTTAAGCGGTTATGCCAAAACTGGATATAGGAATTCCTGACTTGACCCGGTTGAAATTCGCCATGGGTGGCTAAATGTAAGATACCAAACCGTTGGGCAATGCGAGCTTGTTGCAGATTGTCTAGGGTAAAGCCTTGGTTCAAAAAAGATTCACCTGACCAAAATTGATGGGTAATTAGGTATAACTCCTGGGGAACCGTTGGTAATGGATCTTGTTCCTGGAATTCCGACGCCCCCATAGCTAGAATCGGCGTATCTTTGATCGCCTTGTAGTCGGTATTTGTCAGGCTAAAACTGGGCATTAACCCCACGCTATAGTGTTCAATAATAAATCCCGTACCGTCATGTAAAGCTGCAATCGGTAAGGAACGCAACCCACTATCCATGATAAAGCTAAGACTGGTAATCTGTTGGGCGGCTAATTCCGCTTCTAGGGGGGCGACTAACCACTGATAAAGCTGTTGCGCTGAGGGTTGATAAGGAGTGGGAAAGAGGAAATTTGTCACCGCCCGCCGAAATTCTCGCGCTTGTTGGAGTACCTTGGCTCGGGTTGCACCAGGTACAGAACGATGAATGATATCGCCAGACGGGGTAACTAATACCAGTTCTAATTGATCCGTGGGTTGAGGATTGCTGGGGAGGGTGGGTTTTTGCTGTGGCGAGAGGGACGGATTAAACCGCCAAAGACTGTTGGTTGATGCAGCGGTTTGATGGTTGGGGTTGGTTGGTTCTGATGTCGAGAGTTGGGGGGTAAAAAAGGCGTAAATGAGGGCGGGTTTAGTCCCGGTGATTTGTTCAATTTGACTCAACTTGGCTTGGGTTTCTTGGAGGGTAACGGGCGGGGTAGTCTTAATCCCCAGATAGCTTGCATAAGCGTTGGTGAATTGGCTTTCTTGGTGGATGACTTCCGTGGTGGCGGTGGGGGTTGTCGAGGTGGATTCTGGAAACGCTTCGGATGCTAAATCAATCTCTAGATTAAGGGGTTCGTTGACTGGATGCGGTTGCAGGATATCCACGGGATTGATGGGTGATTGTATCACGGTAGGGATAGGGAGATCCTGGCGCAGAATTTGTATCTTTCCCTCTCGGTAACTCCGGGAGAAGGATTGCACCGGGATAAGTTGCGTTTCTCCAGTGGTGAGAACCCCGGCTGTACCATTAATTTGGGCATTCCCGACGGTAAAGGGGGTAAGTTGATTCCCGCCATGGCGAATGGTAATCTCTCCCCCAGCGTTCCCACCTGTGGTGGAAATACTGGCGTCTGTGCCATTTTTGTCGGTAAAGGTATCCGTCGCCCGGACGTTGTTGTCAGCCGTAATCTCTACATCACCTCCCCTAGCTTGACTCCCTCCTTGACTATTAATTGAACGCACCTGAATCTCGCCCATCCCTTCCAGAGTCACTTCTCCGCCATCCCCGGAACTCCCCTGGCTATTGATTGCGCCTGTGGTGATATCGGCGGCGGCTTGAATCTGGATGTCGCCTCCCCTCAATCCCTGACTATTCAGATTGCCTATTGCCAGCTCACCTGAATCCGCGTTAAGATAAAGACCTCCCCCCTCACCCATGGGGTTACCGGAATCTAGGGTAACCCCACCCCCCTTAATCTTCTCTCCCCTCAAGGTAATGTTTCCGCCACGGCTTTGAATTAAACCGGAACCCGGAAAGGCGATCGCATCCTCACTGGTGATGCTGATATTACCGCCATGGGTGGTTAGGGCGATCGCACCGGCTTGCAGGTTTCCGGTGGTAATTGTCCCCTGGTGACTCTCTAAACTTAAGGCGCGATCGAGGTTCAGAATATCACCCGTAATAATATCCTGATTGGCGTTCAGGGTAATCGCCCCATTTCCCTCACCCCGAATCGTTCCCCCCGTGGTATTGATTGAACCTGAATCCCCAAGAACTTGCAACGTGACAGGGGTTGTGAACGTGACATCCCCAGCTAAACTCATGACACCACCACTATTGTTCCCGCCAATCGTGATCGAGTTAAACCGATTTTGCAGGACATTCAACTCAGGTGTGGTCAACTCTAAAACACGGGGATTTTGATTCTCTGTTCCTCCCAGTTGTATCCCTTGACTTGGGGTTAAGGGTTGCAAGGTGACATTCCCCGTTCCCGATATCATCCCAGTAAAATTTAACTCGTCGCCAATCAGAATTAAATTCCCCGTCCCGCCATCAATATTGCCGCTAATCCCGGCTTGACTGGTATTAAATTGAATCGTATCATCCGCGCTT
Organism: Coleofasciculus sp. C1-SOL-03; assembly: GCF_040220555.1. Lineage (NCBI taxonomy): Bacteria > Bacillati > Cyanobacteriota > Cyanophyceae > Coleofasciculales > Coleofasciculaceae > Coleofasciculus > Coleofasciculus sp. C1-SOL-03. The sequence continues at coordinate 84,769 of NZ_JAVJUO010000158.1, read as the reverse complement.
CCGCCGCGAATGGTTTCTATGGCGGAAAAGGTTAAGGGTGAGTTAAATCCACTCACCTTACCCGCATCTGTCCCCGTAATCGTGAACATAGTATCCACATTCGGTCCAATTAATTCGGAACCCCCCGCCAGATGCACCGGATCATCAAACTGAACCGGGTTTGCCAATGTTATCGTCCCCTGACTATCCGGTTGACCAATCGTAATCGAGTTGAAGCCATCCCAGAGTTTACCCAATTCAGTCGCCGTCAAATCTAACGCCGAGGTATCGTTCCTTGACCCACCAATCACAATTCCTTGATTCGGCGTCAACGGCTGCAGCCAAAGGGTTCCCCTCTGGCTACTGACGTTTGCACCAATATCAATTTCATCGCTAGTAATGGTAATGGTTCCACTCCCTAACATTCCCCCGGTAGCAAAGATAGAATGAATCCCCATCGTCGCGGCTTCTAGGGTGACATCACCTCCTTTCCCATTACCACTTCCGGTGTGGGTGAGGATATTTCCCTGAATGGAGACATCATCGCCTGCTTTGAGGGTAATATCACCGCCATTGCCGATATTGGTCGCCGAGACCAGATCATGAATCTCGATCATTCCCGCTGCATTCAGGTTAATCGTCCCACCATTACCATTCTCAGCATGGGTGAGGACATCATCGGCGATGGCAATATCTTCATCGGAATGAATGGTAATATCACCCCCATGACCGATTAACGTCGAACTTTGGGAAATCGCGGAAATTTCGGTGGCGGTAATATCCCCAGAGGCGGTCAGATGAATCGCCCCCCCATGTTCACCCTGGCTGGTTCCATCACTGCGAATCACTCCCGCCTGAATTCCCCCGTGATTAGGGTTAAGGCTTGATCCGGTTAGGGTAATATCTCCACCTGCGGCGTTAATCTCTGCATTAATCATGATACTGGCGGAATTGGGACTAGCCCCTGTTACCGCGATCGCACCGCCATTGGTTAAAATAGGCTGATTGATGCGGACTTGTCCCTCGCCGTTGTTATCGGTATCCGCGAATAGATTCAGAGTTAACTCACCACGATTGGCACTAATTTGCTCATTCAGAGTAATTGAATCGTCCGCCTGAAGCGTCAGCGTCGCCTCTCCCCCAGCGGTTTTCTGAATCGCTGCACCACTGTCCAGGGTAATCGTGCCTAAACCTGTATCCCCTGGAATACTGGTGGTAATGATCACCGTATTGCCATTATTTAGTGCTGTGTTAATAGTATCCACATTGACCTGGTTCGTGCCAATTTCACCGCCACCATTCTCCACAATCGTGATATCGGTGGGGTCAATTAACCAGGTTCCTCCTGTCCCTTGGGGTGCAGATGCATCGGGGATACTGGTTAAATGCAGCGCCTGTTGACCGGAGGTTTCAATCAATCCGCCATTTCCGCTAACAGTTCCGCCGCGTGCGGTGAGTTGACCCTGAATCTGGGCGGTGTGATCTGACCAAATAATAATTTGACCGCCATTCCCTTCAGTTAACGCATCGGCGTGAATTGTGGAATCCGGACTCACCGTTGTCTGAATGGCATTGGGTATCGTATCTTGTCCCTGATACCCGCCCCCAATCCGCACTCTACCCCCACCCTTGATCCCAGAGGCGTCCAGATGGGCGGAAAATAGACCGACATGATTGCCAATCACATTAATTTCACCCCCTGTCCCGCCTAGGGTGTCAACATTCGCCCCATTAATCTCACCAGACACCAGCGCCATTCCTGTATCCTGGGAGAATGTCATCGTGCGATCGCTCAGTTGCCCGGTTTCCGATTCATCAACCTCCACCGTCTCCCCTGCACCGGTTAATAATTCCGCTAAATCCAGAGGGGTGACAGGTAACAGAGTTCCGGAGGGAGTCCGGGGTGGGGCAATTTCCAGCGAGAGTAAATGTCCCGGTTGCGAAAGTTTGACCAAATTAGCACCCGGAACCGCCGCCAGGGTAATGGTGCCGCCAGGTGCGGTAAGGGTTCCCGTGTTCACCACATTTCCCGCCAGTAGGGTTAAGTTTTGCCCCGGTGATACCGTTAAATTCCCCGCATTCACAATACTTCCCGCTTCCGCTAAATCAAAGGCAAACTGATTCGGCGTACCCATTAAATCCTGATAAGCATTTACGCCAAAAGCATTAAACCACTGATTATCGCCAAAACCAATCCCGGTGGCGGTGGTGGCGATAAAATCAGCCGGGACGTTTAATTGGGCATTGGCACCAAAAATAATTCCGGCGGGATTCATTAGATAGAGATGGGGAGTGCCGCCAGTAATTTGAATTAACCCATTAATTTGAGAGACCTCACCGCCAACCACCCGACCGAGGATATGGTTTAACTTCGGATTAGCCAGAAAGTTAGCGATTTGGTCAGCCTCTAAGCCAAACTCCTGGAAACTGTGGAAGAGATTGTTGCCATCCGCCGAAAGACTCCCCCCCGAAATATCGATGCGGTTGTCCTCCACCGAGATCACCGTTCCGGTGCCATCAGTTGCGGGGGTGATCGGTTGCGCCAGTGCCGGAGAAACAAAAGGCAATGACGCGATCGCGCCCCAAATTCCTGGACAAGATAGGACTAGGTAATGCCAACACCATTGAGCCAATTTCATCAGTAGATACACCGTTTTACCATAGTTGGATATCATGTCCGCCTAAACAGTCATTATTCCCTTTTGTCTTGCAACCTTCCTCCTTCCCTTGGAGTCCTGGAGCCCTCTGCCTTCTGCCTTGTCTCAACCGATAGTGTAAGTATTCCACCGGACATGATAGGACAGGCGACTCAGACACCTCTCTCCATCCCCCGGATTGCTTTGCCGCTTCTTCCTGGTCATGACAGCACTTGATCCGCTCATCGGCTTAACTTCAGAGTACGCTGACCCTCGTTTTATTAGGTTTTGAGCCAGAGAAACGTTGCTGCTTTATTCCGTTATTTTTAGCCGATTACGATGTCTGGAGTATTCAACTGCCTGACGACAGGTAAGCTACTCTTAAAAGTTTGGCACAGGTTCTCAAAACCTTGATTTCTTTGACTTTGTTTTTTCTCGCTCTGTAGTATAGCACATTTTCGGTTCAACAAAATGATAATTAATGTTTAGTCTTATCCAGAAATTGAGTTGACTGACTACTTATCTCCCCTATCTCCCTCATGCCCAACCCCGATTGTGACTAAACCCGCTCCGATTCGGTGATTTGAAGTTTCTGTAGGGGCGACCCGCTTGCACAAATTAACCACTGTATCCACTCAATTCTCGGGTCGCCCTTTACTCAATCCCCTGGGAGGCACAGGATTAAGGGCGGGTTTTGGATCAACGTTATCGGTGTCGATGCTTGCATTAATCCCTAAACCCGCCCCTACAGGATGGTTGAGGGTGAGGATTCAAACCCTGCATGAATACCTGATGATCTGTTGTTTAAGTTTTGTATACAGCAGGTGGCGACAGGGGTGAGGTACATAGACAAGTCTCAAAGCTAGAAATACAGCCGAGTCTACTTTCTGTAAGTATAAACTCCTAAATCTTCAACTCCCCAATTCTCCTCAACTTTCCTCAATTATCCTGAATTATCAACGCCTAAATGATGAAAGTAATCGCTCGACTGTCCGTTACATTGGCTCCCAAATTCGTTACAAAATTGGCAGTTATAGAGGTGATTTGTAAAAAATACGTTACGGTTTAGCCAAGTTTGTTGCCCGACTTTCAGTTTATCGCTGGTTGGGGGATTTGTATTGGCGAATTGGATTCGTTATCACACCAGAAGCACACTATTTAAAAGCACTGGAACTACCACCCTGAATAATATTGGAGGAGTTTACTTCACCATCGGACAACCCCAGAAGACATTGGAATACTACAACCAAGCTTTGCCGATTTTGCGGGAAGTGGGTAATCGCGATGGAGTTGCTACCACCCTGAGTAATATTGGAGTAGTTTACTCCAGTATCGGGCAACCCCAGAAGGCATTGGAATACTACAACCAAGCTTTGCCGATTTTGCGGGAAGTAATTTTCACATCTTACACCATTCCCGTTACACCGCCTTGGGTTCAAACCCAAGGCTCAAAGCTCAAGTCAGCTAAAGCTGACTGGATAAGAGTTTGAGTTTATTTTAATGTCTACAATCTTTCTATAATTATGAATAATCTGAAGGTTTATCTACTAATTATTACACTGATTCCGGCAATGGGTTTAACATCTGTGACTGTGCCACTGATGACTAAACCCAGTTTGGCACAGACTGAAAATTTGCAGATTGAAGAATTAGATAAACTGATAGAACAAGCCTTGAGAAAATCACAGCAAGGGCAACCCTTAGAATCGATAGAAACCCTTCGACAAGCGCTAGAAATGGCGCGACAATTCAATGATAAAAAACTTGAGGCAACTGTACTGGTTGGCATAGGTTTTAATTATGCCAATATTGGACAACCGCAAAAGGCATTGGATTATTACAACCAAGCTTTACCGATTAGCCAGGAAATCAGCGATCGCGCCGGAGTTGCGACTACTCTCAATGGTATTGGTGCAGTCTACCACAGCATCGGACAACCTCAAAAAGCCTTGGATTACTACAACCAAGCTTTATCAATTAGCCGAGAAATCAGCGATCGCTTCGGGGAAGTAACAATACTCAGCAACCTGGCGTTATCTTATCAAACCCAAGGCAATATGGCACAAGCCATTCAATTCTATCAGCAAGCCATTGAACTTAAAGAATCCATCCAATCTGAAATCCAAGTTGAAGAATTCAACGCCTCTTTTTCTCGCCAACAAGAAGACAATTATGAACGTTTAATCAAACTTCTCTGGGATCAAGGAGATTTTCAAGCCGCTTTAAACTACGTCGAACGGACAAAAGCGAGAGCATTTCTTAATCAGCTTGCCAATAGTAGAATCGACTTCCGCGCTGGCGCTGATCATAAACTATTAGAACAAGAACAAGCCCTAAAAACTGAAATCATCACCCTGCGCCAGCACTTAATCACCCTCCGCAACCGCCCCAGAAATCAGTGGGATACTGACACTATTGCCAAAACCGAAAACCAGCTAGCTAGCCGCGAAAAAGACGACCAAGACTTGCTACTCCAAATTAAAATCCAAAATCCAGAAACTGCCAATTTAATCACCGTAGACGTAGCCTCTCTCTCCGAAATTAAGGAGTTAATTGATACCGATACTACCCTCGTCGAATACTTTGTCACCGAAAAACGCACCCTAGCCTTCATTATCACTAAAAATAGCTTCCAAACTGTCACCCTCAACGCCACTCGCGAACAACTTACGGAAGAAATCATCCGATTCCGAGAGTTAGCTGACATCGATAAAATTCATCCCCTAGAACTGCAAAACCTGCATGACTGGCTAATCAAACCCTTACAACCCTATCTCAACACCACCAAAATCGCGATTGTTCCCCACAGTATCCTGCATTATCTCCCCTTCGCCGCCCTCACTGATGGGAATCGCTATCTCAACGATGATTACGCCTTATTTACCCTTCCCAGCGCTAGCATCTTACGTTACTTACCCGAAAAACGCAAACCCAAAACCAACAGTTTATTAGCTATTGGTGACGCCAGAGTTCCTGGACTTTTTCCCTTAAATTTTGCCCAACAAGAAGTGCAAACGATTGCCAAACTTTTCAACACCCAACCCCTCCTCGGTGAAAACGCCACTGAAACCCGTTTCTGGTCAAAAGCCCCCCAATCTGAGATTTTACACCTTGCCGTCCACTGCGAATACAACACCAATACTCCCCAATTCAGTGCCATCCGTTTAGCTGGAGATACAGAAAATGACGGACGTTTAGAAATCCATGAAATCTACGGATTAGACTTAACCAAGACCACAAATTTAGTTGTCCTCAGCGGCTGCCAAACCAATATTGGCAAATTAAGCCAAGGGGATGAACTTGTTGGATTTAACCGCGCTTTTATTTATGCGGGAACCCCTACGGTTATTGCCAGCTTGTGGAATGTAGATGATGCGACGACAGGAAAATTAATGGAACGGTTTTACACTCATTGGCAGGCGGGGATGAGTAAAGCAGAGGCATTACAACAGGCACAGATTGAGGTGCGAAAGGATTATCCTCATCCCTATTTCTGGGCTGGGTTTTCATTAATCGGAGATGGCGGGAGGTGATAATCATGAAATAGCGAGTTAGTAGGTGGACACAATTAAAGTTAAAGGTGGAGAACTCGCTAGGATAAATAGTTCTGTAGAGGAGAAGCATATCACCTTTGAAGTTCCTGTGGGGGCGACCCGCTTGCACAAATTAACAACTGTCTCCACTCAATTGGCTCGGGTCGCCCTTTACTCAATCTCCTGGGAGGCACAGGATTAAGGGCGGGTTTTGGATCAAAGGTAGCGGTGTCGATGCTAAGTTATCCCTAAACCCGCCCCTACAGGATTCAACTAAATCCCCCAATTCTGGGAGACTTTGGAACTTCCGGTTCCCCCCAAAGTTGGACGGCTAGGGGGGCTAAATGCACTATTTTGAGGTTATCAGGATATGACCCAAACTATTCCAGCCAGAGAAATTACCCTCTACGAACTAGAAACATACTTCTGGAGTGTCACCCAGGTGATTATCATTTCTCATTCACATCTCCATTCTCAATAAGCCTGTCAATAAGCTCTCATCTTTTTGAGGCTTGAGGAGGGAATGCTTTGTCTGCCAAGCTTTTGAGCTGCTTGTCACCCCTTCAGGCGATCGCGTCTGACCGAAGCTAACTGTTATTATACGGCGTCTACTTTGCAAACCCTAGAATAATCTCCACTTTTTACCTGTCACAAGGTATAGTAAATAGAGCTTGCTTTGTCACTGTACAGCCGCAATCCTTTGTTCTTCTCAAATGCGGACGAAAGGACTTGAACCTTCACACCTTGCGGTACTAGAACCTAAATCTAGCGCGTCTGCCAATTCCGCCACGTCCGCGACTCACTAGATAGCTATCATAGCAAAAACTTGACGATTTGGTTAACTGAGTTCGATATTTCAGCCGAACGCCCAATTCTACAGCAAAAAGTAGATGGCAGATGGTTTATTCAAACTCGGTTGAATACCCCTCCAGAACACGGTAGAGACGTAGCATGCTACGTCTCTACAATCCTGAAAGCACCAGGGTTATATCGGATTGGGATGCTAGTCCCCATCGTCATCGCCTAGGGGTTATCTTGCCTCGGTTGCGGTAAAGGTAGGGTAATCGTCACCGTACTTCCTGCTTCCGCTTGGGATTCTACCGCGATCGCACCGCCTTGTACATCCACACAATGTTTAACCAGCATCAACCCTAAATGACTCCCCGTCATCTCATTACCCTGACGATTGGTGTCAAAGGCGCTGAAGAGAACTTTTTGCTCAGATTCCGGCATCCCACTGCCAAAATCGGGGATACGAAATACCCCCTTTTCATCTTGACACACCAATTCCAACTTGATCGGACTATCCTCTGGTGCATGTCGCCATGCACTAATTAGGAGATTTGTCAACATCCGACGCAACAATCTTTGATCACCTACGCCATAACAGGATTCTGAACCAACAAACCTAATCTGAGGTTTCGACGGTGTACGTTCCTGTAACTGGGTGATTAATTCTTGACACAACTGAGTTAAATCTAGTTCCGTGAGATTTAAACGCAGTTGCTTGGCTTCAATCTTTTTAATCAATAGCAGATCATTCAGGATTTGGTTGATCCGTTGAGCATTTCCTTGGATGCGCTGGAGATAGTAAAGGGTGTTATTCTCCCTGTCGGAATCGGGATTATTTTCCAGGTATTTCGCATGGGAAAAAATCGTGTTCAGAGGATGGCGGAGTTCTTGGGTAATCACGGAAGCCAATCGGTCAACATGGGATTTGATCGCCCGATATTCCGCTTCTTTTGCCATGGCTTCACTAGCGGCTACCCTCGCCTGTTTTTGTTCGCTCAAATCTTTAAAGGTGATCACAACGGCACCGCCGTCTCCTTCAAGATGATCCAAGCGAGTCATCGTGTACTCATAATCTTTCACCCCCTCAACCGTGGTTAAAGTAATTTCGTCGGAGATAGATTGTCCTGTGGTTAAAACAATGTCCCGTTGAATATCCAACTGTTTCATCTGTTCAGGGGATAGTTTCAGATCATGCCACGTTTTACCGATACAATCCTTTTGGCTAAGTCCCCACGCCTGGGCTGCGGCTTGATTCACATAGACATATTTGCCCGTGCGATCGCACACCAGAAAAAAGTCACTAGAATTGGAGAGAATCGTATTTAGTAGCTGTCCCAGTTGTTCGACTGAGGTGTCTGGAGTTGCAGGAGGAGGGGGAACAGGAGACGTTGTCTCTGGCTGACTGGCTTGTTGTTTAACCGCTTGTTGCTGCTGAATCGCTTGTTGACGGCGAATTGCCTCTTGTTGCTCCGCTTTCAGACGTTTTTGTTGACTAATATCCTCCAGGATACAAATTGCTGAAATGGGGTCGTCTGGAGTCTCCTGCACCAACGCCACGGTAAGCCGTCCCCATTCAATGGTGCTATCGGGATGGTGGAAAGGCTTCTCTAATTGGTAGGAATGACGTTCACCCGCGATTAATTGGCGAAACATTGCCGATTCCATCCCTGGCTTATCTAAATTCATCCACCTCATCAATGTAGGCGCTAATTCCTCAGCCGGACAACCAACCATTGCCTGAAGTTTGGGGTTATATTCGATCAGGTTCCCCTGATGATCTAGAAGTCCTAGACCAATAACTGTCCGATTCACAATGGAACCAAACCGAGAATGAGCGTGGGATTGCATGGAATCTTTATAGCGTGCGATCGTCAAATCTTGTAACCGCCAGCGCAATCCAATCACCTGACCCGATGGATTTTGCACAGGCGCGACGGTTAGGGAAGCGAGGAACGAGGTATCACCACGAGGTTGAATCTGGACGGGCCAATTATTGATCGACTCCCCCTGTTGTAACTGACTCAATTTGTAATAAAAGTCACGTCGTTCTTGAGTGGCGACAAAAACAGCGAAGGATTTGCCCACCAGACGTTCTGGAGAAAAGTTCAGTGAATGGGCGGCGGCTTGATTTGCCTCAACAATGATCGCGTCGGAATTGGTAACCAGGTAGCCATCGGGAGCAAATTCAAACAATTCCCGGTAACGCTGGCGTTCCGCTTCCAAGGCAATCTGGCTTTGGGTTAATTTATCATTTTGTTGGCGTAGTTCTCCGGTGGCAAATTGTAGTTCTTGCAGGGAATGGGACAGTTCGGTCAAACTCTCCAGTAATAAATGTTGCTGCTGGTTTGGCATGTCTTCCGTTCCAGAAGACTCCTGTATCGGCAATTTCAGTGATTCGTGTGCCTGTTGCCACAGCGTTTCGACTCGTCTGAGGGATAGGGTAATTTGTTGATCAAAGGTTTCTGCGGTCATTTTTTATACACAATAGCTGCACCCTGTTAACCTCCATATTTTCTACTATTGTTCCGGAGTTTGTGTTCAGCATTTAGACCCACTACAAGACTTATTCAGCAACCCCTAACTATTCATCCCCCTTAACCACCAATACTGAACAAGGCGCATCAGCCACCACCTGACCACTCACCGAGCCTTGAACGATTCGCTGTAAACCCGTTAATCCACGAGTGCCAATCACGATTAAATCCGCATGATAAATATGAGCAAGGCGAATAATTTCGGCGGGGGGATCACCGTTAACAATCTGAATTTCACTGGAACAGGGGAGTTTAGATTGATACAGTTGCAGTTGCTGTTCGGTTTCTTGGTACAGGAACTCCTCCGAAGGGTGTGGACGATCAACAGGGATGTCCATGTCAGGGTCTTGAGGAGGCATAACATGGCACAGGATAATTTTGGTGGCTGATGTTATTTGTAGGTTATCTAGGGTCTCAATTAAGCGATAGGTTGGCTTTGAGCTGTCCAGAGCTACCAGAATCGTCTTTAGCACCAAAATTTCTCCTCATGAGTGATTACGAGCGATCGGCTCCCAGCAATAGGAATTTTCCCTCTTGATCAGAGGTTTTGTCTACTGGTTTGACAAAATGTTATTTGTCCTTGGTCATTTGTTAGGGAACGGGGAATAGGGAACAGGGAACAGGGAATAGGCAAGAGGCAATAGGCAATGGGCAATGGGCAATGGGCAATAGGTAAGGTAGAGTTTTGAGTTAACTTCCCCTGCTTCCAGACGTGCCATGGCACGTCTCTACATTGCTTCCCCTACTCTGTCTTAATCCGAATGCCTTTCGCCTTTGGTGCGTAAGCGCACGGAATCCCTATGAGAAGGTAATCCTTCGGCTTGTGCCAACACCTGAATCGCTCCTGCCATTTTATTCAAGGCGGTTGAGGAATATTGAATCAGACTGGAGTGTTTCACAAACGTTTCCACACCCAACGCCGAAGCGTAGCGGGCAGCACCAGAGGTGGGTAAGGTATGATTGGGTCCAGCGATATAGTCCCCCACAGCTTCTGGGGTGGAGGTTCCCAAGAAGATGGCTCCAGCATGGCGGATTTGGTCGAGTAAGTCCCAGGGTTCGGTAATTTCTAACTCTAGGTGTTCGGGGGCAAATTCATTAGACAGTTCGGCGGCTGTTTCCAGGGAATCGACGACGATAATTAAGCCGTAGTGGGCGATCGCTTTTTCGGTGAGTTCGCGTCGGGGATGATCCTGAAGTTGGTGTTTGACTTCGGCTTGGACGTTTTTTGCCAATGTCGAGTCCGTCGTGATCAGAATTGCTGCCGCTAGGGGGTCATGTTCTGCCTGGGCTAATAAATCGGCAGCCACATAAACAGGGTTGGCGTGACTATCGGCAATAATCAGCACCTCTGATGGACCGGCGAGGGAGTCGATGCCCACGGTTCCGTAGATGAGTTTCTTTGCCAGGGTGACGTAGATATTCCCTGGACCGGTAATCACATCTACCTTGGGAATGGTTTCGGTGCCATAAGCTAATGCCGCGATCGCTTGGGCACCGCCGACGCGGTAAATGTTGCTCACCCCCGCTTCTTGGGCGGCGACGAGGACGGCGGGATTAATCTTTTTCTCCCAGCCCGGAGGTGTGACCATCACGACTTGAGGCACTTTTGCCACTTTCGCCGGAATCGCATTCATTAACACCGTACTCGGATACGCGGCTCGACCGCCAGGAACATAGAGTCCGGCGCGATCCACTGGTGTGTAGCGTTTACCCAGAACCACCTCATCATCGCCAAACTGCACCCAAGATTTGGGAACACGTTGTCGGTGAAAGGCTTCAATCTGCCGTGCTGCCAACTGAATCGCATCCAGGAGTTCCTTGGACACTTGCTGGTAGGCAGCATCTAGTTCTGAGCCACTGACACGCAGTTGGTCAGGGGTTAGACGTTGATGGTCAAATTCTTCGGTATAGTGCAAGAGGGCTTTATCCCCTTGGCGTTTTACCGTCTGCAAGACTTCTCGCACCGTCGCCTCTTTGTGCATGATTCCATCGTGGGAGGTGCGATCGCAGATCCGCCGCAGTTCATTTGTTGCCTCAGCCTGCTGAGTGATTATTCGCAGCATGGAGTCGGAGTGCCTATCATGAGGTATTACCCGTGGGAGACTCGGATCGGAATTGGGTTTTCCCTTGGGGGGAGTCCTCCTTCCCTAGTCTCTCTTCTCTAGCTTACCTGGATTTTTCTGGAGTCGCGATACTTTTGGCATAGATGTTATAGTGGTTGTTCTGGTATGTTGGAAAGTTGGTAATCGCAAACGTTAGTTTTCCGGAAGTCTCTTGTGGCTAATAGCAAGTCTGCTCTTAAACGTATAAAAATCGCTGAACGAAACCGAGTTCGCAATAAAAGCTATAAATCAGCGGTGAGAACGCTGATGAAACGATATTTTGAGGCGGTTGAGGATTATGCTCGTCAGCCCAGTCCTGAGTCCTTACAGGATGTAAAAAATCGCATGTCTGCTGCTTACAGTAAGATAGACAAAGCGGTGAAGCGGGGCGTCCTGCACAGTAATAATGGTGCCCGTAAGAAGTCTCGTCTAGTGAAGCGGCTGAAACAGGCACAGGCTCAAATGAATCCCCCATCGGCTGAAACGTCGGCGGCTGAAACTACAGAAGCGTCCTAGTGCAGGGCAAATGTAGAGACGTAGCATGCTACGTCTGGGAGCTGGGGGAGGATGTCACTGAGTCAGTTATGTCTGCCGTTAGCTCACTGAAATGGGTAAACGTCCGCAAACTCTTATCCAGTCAGCTTTAGCGGATTTGAGCTTTTAGCCTAGAGTTTAAACTCTAGGCGGTTGGTGAGACGGGTGCAAGATGTGAGTGACACCGGATTTTAAGCGTGTTAACTCCCAAATAAGCTCTAAGCTAGGAAAAATGTTGGCTCCTTGGGTTGGTCTTGGGTAAAAATTGAGCTGGAGAGGACACACATAATGCCAATGCAGTTGATAGACACCCATGTTCATATCAACTTCGATGTCTTTGAGTCTGATCGAGAAGCCGTGCGCGATCGCTGGCGGGATGTCGGTGTGGTGCGGTTGGTGCATTCCTGTGTTGAACCGTCGGAGTTTTCAGGGATTCAGCAATTGGCGAACCAATTCCCGGAACTGTCTTTCGCTGTCGGCTTACATCCCCTAGATGCTCACAAATGGACGCCCGAAATGGCGGATCAAATTCGCGCCTTGGCGAGTTCTGATGCCAGAGTGGTGGCAATCGGGGAAATGGGGTTAGATTTCTATAAAGCTGAAAACCAAGACCAGCAAAAACAGGTATTCGCTGCCCAACTGGCGATCGCTCACGAGCTTGACTTACCCGTAATTATTCATTGTCGCGATGCTGCTGCCGATCTGCGTGATCAGGTGCAGCAGTTTTGCCAAGAGGTGGGACCAATCCGAGGCGTGATGCATTGTTGGGGAGGAACACCGGAGGAAACGCAGTGGTTCTTGGATCTAGGATTTTATATTAGCTTCAGTGGAATTGTTACCTTTAAAAACGCCAAAGCCATTAAAGAATCAGCCGCCCTGGTGCCAGGCGATCGCTTGCTGATTGAAACCGATTGTCCGTTTCTGGCTCCTGTACCCAAACGGGGGAAGCGCAATGAACCCGCGAACGTGTACCATGTTGCCGATTGTGTTGCCAAACTGCGGCAGATTCCCCTGGAAACCTTGGCAGAAGAAACCACCCAGAATGCCTGTCGGCTATTTAATCTGACTGTACCAAGTTTCTCTAGTAACTAGAGGAGACAAGGCAGAGGAGACAAGGCAGAGGGCAGAAGGCAGAGGGCAGAAGGCAGAGGGCAGAAGGGAAAGAGCAAGGTGGCGAGGAATAAGAAGGATATGACAGTTATTTCGGCAATACGATATCATCTCCCCCACTCCCTCATCTCCCCCATCTTCCCCATCTCCCCCTGCTCCCAGACGTGCCATGGCACGTCTCTACATCTCCCCCATCTCCCCTTAACAGCCAGCTTGCGCCATAATTGATTAAGAAGAGTTACTATGTATAAAATTTTCTCAAGTTTTATCCCGTCATTACTGCTTACCCGGAACCAAGCCTGAATTGATGCCCAACTGCCCGCGAGGAGAAGATGCCGCCAATTCTATCTAATTGTAGATCGTCTCGATCAATCCCTAAATCATCATTATCGTTAAAGCACTCCCGCCGATTAGTAAGACAGTCATTATCATCCTCAGACTCTCTTATTGCTTCTTTGGGTAAAAATTCTCGGTTGGGCAGGGCTAGGCGCTGACTGCTGTCTACCCCGATCACTATAGCCAATCATAACTGTTCCTGTTGCTCAGGATTGCTGACTTGAGGATATAATTATCCCTCGTTCTTGGCTGTGACAACCCATCCTGACGCTGATTCACCCTTTCCAGAAGGAAACGCATGACTACTCCAACGTATACAACTCCCACCTATCTATTACCAGACTTAGTAGAGATTCAGCGAGCCAGTTTTCGCTGGTTTCTTGAAGCCGGGTTAATTGAAGAACTCAACAGCTTCTCACCGATTAGTGACTACACGGGTAAGCTGGAACTCCATTTTATCGGCAAAGACTATAAGCTCAAGCGTCCGAAATATGATGTGGACGAAGCCAAGCGGCGAGACAGCACTTATGCGGTGCAAATGTATGTCCCCACTCGCCTGATTAACAAAGAGACGGGTGAGATTAAGGAGCAAGAAGTCTTCATTGGCGATCTGCCCCTGATGACCGATCGCGGTACGTTTATTATTAACGGTGCCGAGCGCGTCATTGTCAATCAAATTGTCCGCAGTCCCGGCGTCTACTACAAGTCGGAAATTGATAAAAATGGACGCCGCACCTACTCTGCTTCGTTAATTCCCAACCGAGGCGCTTGGTTAAAATTTGAAACGGACAAAAATGATTTAGTCTGGGTTCGGATCGACAAAACCCGCAAATTGTCCGCTCAAGTTCTCTTAAAAGCCTTGGGACTCTCGGACAATGAAATTATCGATGCCCTACGTCACCCCGATTATTATCAAAAGACCTTAGACAAAGAAGGCAATCCCAGTGAAGAAGAAGCCCTGATGGAGCTATATCGGAAGCTGCGTCCGGGTGAACCGCCTACCGTCAGCGGCGGTCAGCAGTTATTAGACTCCCGCTTTTTCGACCCAAAACGGTACGATCTGGGTCGTGTCGGTCGCTACAAAATTAACCGCAAGTTGCGCCTAAATGTGGCTGATACCATCCGGGTGTTGACGCCCCAAGATATTATGGGCGCGATCGATTACCTAATCAACCTGGAATTTGACATTGGCAGCACCGACGATATTGACCACTTGGGCAACCGCCGCGTCCGTTCCGTGGGTGAACTCCTGCAAAACCAGGTGCGGGTGGGATTGAATCGCTTAGAACGGATTATTCGGGAACGGATGACCGTTTCTGACTCCGATACCTTAACCCCCGCCTCTTTGGTCAACCCCAAACCCCTAGTTGCGGCGATTAAAGAGTTCTTTGGATCTTCTCAGCTATCCCAATTCATGGATCAGACCAATCCCCTGGCTGAGTTAACCCACAAACGTCGTTTATCTGCCCTTGGACCGGGTGGCTTAACCCGGGAACGGGCAGGGTTTGCCGTGCGGGATATTCACCCCTCTCACTATGGACGGATTTGCCCCATCGAAACGCCAGAAGGACCCAACGCTGGACTGATTGGTTCCCTAGCCACCCATGCCCGAGTTAACGCTTATGGCTTTATTGAAACCCCCTCGTACCCCGTAGAAAACGGGCGGGTGATCAAAGACAAAGCACCGCTTTACATGACCGCTGATGAAGAGGACGACTTGCGCGTGGCGCCCGGTGACATCCCCATGGATGAAAATGGTTATATCTTGGGTGAATCCGTTCCCGTGCGCTATCGCCAAGAATTCACCACCACCACCCCAGATCAGGTAGACTTTGTGGCAGTCTCTCCGGTGCAAATCATCTCCGTGGCAACCTCCCTGATTCCCTTCCTGGAACATGATGACGCCAACCGCGCCCTGATGGGTTCAAATATGCAACGGCAAGCCGTCCCCTTGTTGCGTCCAGAGCGTCCCTTGGTGGGTACAGGGTTGGAAGCCCAAGCCGCACGAGATTCCGGCATGGTAGTTGTCGCCCGGAAAGCTGGCGAAGTGGTTTACGTGGATGCCACCAAAATTCGCGTGCAAACCGCTCCCAGCACCCCCGCTTTACCGGGAGACAGTACAGAGACGGAACAAACCAGCGAACCAGAAATCATTGAATACGAAATCCAGAAATATCAGCGGTCTAACCAAGACACCTGCTTAAATCAGCGTCCGTTAGTTTTTTACGGAGATGACGTAGAAGCGGGTCAAATCCTGGCTGACGGTTCCGCCACCGAAGGGGGAGAACTGGCATTAGGACAGAACATTCTGGTGGCATATATGCCTTGGGAAGGCTACAACTACGAAGACGCCATCCTAATTAGTGAACGACTGGTACTCGATGATGTGTACACCAGTATTCACATTGAAAAATACGAAATTGAAGCTCGCCAAACTAAGCTAGGACCCGAAGAAATCACCCGCGAAATTCCCAACGTGGGGGAAGACGCCCTGCGCCAACTGGATGAACAAGGCATCATCCGGATTGGGGCGTGGGTAGAAGCCGGAGATATTCTCGTCGGGAAAGTCACCCCCAAAGGCGAATCCGACCAACCCCCCGAAGAAAAACTGCTGCGGGCGATTTTCGGGGAAAAAGCCCGGGATGTGCGGGACAACTCCTTGCGCGTTCCCAACGGTGAAAAAGGTCGGGTTGTGGATGTCCGCATCTTTACCCGTGAACAAGGGGATGAACTTCCCCCCGGTGCCAACATGGTAGTGCGCGTCTATGTGGCTCAAAAGCGCAAGATTCAGGTGGGCGATAAAATGGCAGGTCGTCACGGGAATAAAGGGATTATTTCCCGGATTCTGCCCATGGAAGATATGCCCTATCTCCCCGATGGCACCCCCATCGACATTATCCTCAATCCCTTGGGTGTTCCCAGTCGGATGAATGTGGGTCAAGTCTTTGAATGTTTACTCGGATGGGCGGGTGAAAACTTAGACTTGCGCTTTAAGATGATTCCCTTTGATGAAATGTATGGGGAAGAAGCCTCCCGGCTGACGGTTCACGGCAAACTTCAGCAAGCCCGGGAAGAAACTCAGCAAGATTGGGTATTTGATCCAGATAATCCGGGTAAAATCCAGGTATTTGACGGTCGCACGGGTGAAGCCTTTGATCGTCCGGTGACAATCGGTATCGCCTACATGTTAAAACTGGTTCACCTGGTTGATGATAAGATTCATGCTCGTTCCACCGGTCCTTATTCCTTGGTGACGCAGCAACCCTTGGGCGGTAAGGCGCAGCAGGGCGGTCAACGGTTCGGCGAAATGGAAGTCTGGGCATTGGAGGCTTTTGGTGCAGCCTATACCCTGCAAGAGTTACTCACCGTGAAATCCGACGATATGCAGGGTCGTAATGAAGCCCTCAACGCCATCGTCAAAGGTAAGGCGATTCCCCGACCCGGTACGCCGGAATCCTTTAAGGTGTTGATGCGAGAACTGCAATCCTTGGGACTAGATATTGCCGTTCACAAAGTCGAAACCGATGAAGATGGCTCCAGCCGTGATTTAGAAGTCGATTTAATGGCAGATGGCGGTAGCCGTCGGACTCCCAGCCGACCGACTTATGAATCTCTCCGCAGTGAGGAACTCGAAGAAGAAGAGATGTAAGGTCTCAGAATGTAGAGACGTTGCCTGCACCGTCTCTACTACATCTGGAAGAAAAGACGTGTCATGGCTACGTCTGGAACATTCACAACCCTGGAAGATGAAACAGCAACAAGAACAGCGCTTTGACTACGTAAAAATTGGCATTGCCTCTCCGGAACGCATCCGTACCTGGGGAGAACGTACCCTACCCAATGGTCAAGTGGTGGGGGAAGTGACGAAACCGGAAACGATTAACTATCGCACGCTCAAACCCGAAATGGATGGGTTGTTCTGTGAGCGGATTTTTGGTCCAGCCAAAGACTGGGAATGTCACTGCGGCAAATACAAACGAGTGCGCCATCGTGGGATTGTCTGTGAACGCTGCGGCGTGGAAGTTACCGAGTCGCGGGTGCGACGCCACCGCATGGGGTTCATTAAATTGGCGGCGCCAGTAGCGCATGTTTGGTATCTCAAAGGGATTCCCAGTTATCTGAGTATTCTCTTGGATATGCCGTTGCGGGATGTGGAGCAGATTGTTTATTTCAATGCTTATGTTGTCCTCAATCCAGGGAATGCCGAAAATCTCAGCTATAAACAGCTATTGACCGAAGACCAATGGCTGGAAATTGAGGAGCAACTCTACAGCGAAGACTCCGAACTGAATAACGTCGAGGTGGGCATAGGCGCAGAAGCTCTACAGCAACTTTTGCAAGATGTCAACTTAGACAACGAAGCCGAAAAGCTGCGCGAGGACATCAGCAACGCCAAAGGGCAAAAGCGGGCAAAGCTGATTAAGCGGCTGCGGGTGATTGATAACTTTATCGCCACCGGATCACAAGCCGAGTGGATGGTGCTGACGGTGATTCCGGTCATCCCACCGGATTTACGTCCCATGGTGCAGCTGGATGGCGGACGCTTTGCTACCTCCGACTTAAATGACTTGTATCGCCGCGTGATCAACCGTAATAATCGCTTGGCACGCCTCCAGGAAATCCTCGCCCCGGAAATTATCGTCCGTAACGAAAAGCGGATGCTGCAAGAAGCCGTTGATGCACTGATTGATAATGGACGCCGGGGACGCACGGTGGTGGGTGCGAATAATCGGGCATTAAAGTCCTTGTCCGACATTATTGAAGGGAAACAGGGTCGATTCCGCCAAAACCTGTTGGGGAAACGGGTGGATTACTCCGGACGTTCGGTAATTGTTGTCGGTCCGAATCTGAAAATTCACCAGTGCGGTTTACCCCGTGAAATGGCGATTGAACTGTTTCAACCCTTTGTGATCCATCGTCTGATTAGTCAGGGGTTAGTCAATAACATTAAAGCCGCCAAAAAACTGATTCAGCGCAGTGACGCCAGCGTTTGGGACGTGCTAGAAGAAGTGATTGCCGGTCATCCCGTCTTGCTCAACCGAGCGCCAACGCTGCACCGTTTAGGGATTCAAGCCTTTGAACCGATTTTAGTCGAAGGTCGGGCGATTCAACTGCATCCCTTGGTTTGTCCTGCTTTTAACGCCGACTTTGACGGTGACCAGATGGCGGTTCACGTTCCTTTATCGTTGGAATCCCAAGCCGAAGCCCGATTGCTAATGTTGGCGTCCAATAATATTCTCTCGCCAGCAACCGGACGCCCGATTGTCGCACCTAGTCAGGATATGGTGCTGGGATGTTATTACCTCACCGCCGAAAATCCCCATGCCAAAAAAGGAGAGGGTCGCTATTTTGCTTCGTTGGATGATGCCATCCGCGCCTTTGAACACCAGCAAGTCGAGTTACATGCTTACGTCTGGGTACGTTTCGATGGCACGATTCAGGCAGGCAAGTCGGAGGATGGGCAGGTGATTTCCTCAGAAACCTCCTCCGATGGGACGGTGACGAAAGTCTACAAAGACCGCCGCGTCCGAGAAACGGCAGATGGAGAACTGATTTCGCAATACGTTCGCACCACACCGGGTCGGATTATTTACAACAAAGCCATCCAAGATGCCCTGATGATTACCTGAACCCAAACCCAGGACAAATCACCCAGGACGAATCACCAAGGACGAATGACAAATGACGAATGACAAAGGACAAAAAGAATCGATTTTCTACAATCGAGTTGTGGATAAAGGTCAGCTCAAAAAACTGATCTCCTGGGCGTTTACTAAGTATGGCAGCGCCCGTACCGCCCAGATGGCTGACAAGCTCAAGGATTTAGGCTTCCGCTATGCCACCAAAGCGGGAGTTTCAATTAGTGTTGATGACTTACTCGTGCCGCCGAAAAAGCGGGAAATGCTAGAAGCGGCGGAAGCCCAGATTCGCGCCACGGAAGCCCGTTACAGTCGGGGGGAAATCACCGAAGTTGAACGATTCCAGAAAGTAATTGATACCTGGAATAGTACGTCGGAAGCCCTGAAAGATGAAGTGGTGGTGAATTTCAAGGCAACTGATCCCTTGAATTCGGTCTATATGATGGCGTTTTCCGGGGCAAGAGGAAACCTGTCTCAGGTGCGCCAATTGGTCGGGATGCGGGGTCTGATGGCTGATCCGAATGGGCAAATTATTGACCTGCCGATCAAGACGAATTTCCGGGAAGGGTTAACCGTTACCGAATATATTATTTCCAGTTACGGGGCGCGGAAAGGACTGGTGGATACGGCGCTGAGAACCGCTGACTCCGGCTATCTGACCCGGCGTCTGGTGGATGTGTCTCAAGATGTGATTGTCCGGGAAGTGGACTGTGGCACAACCCGAGGCATTCAGCTTACCGCGATGAAAGATGGCGATCGCGTGTTGATTCCTCTGCAAGATCGGCTCTTGGGACGTGTCCTAGCCGCCGATTTGCTGCATCCGAAAACCAAAGAGGTCATTGCCAAACGCAACCAAGCCATCTCCGACGATTTAACCGACATCATCGCCAAAGCTGGGGTAGAAGAGTTGATGGTTCGCTCACCCCTCACCTGTGAAGCCTCACGCTCCGTCTGTCAGCATTGCTACGGCTGGAGTTTGGCACATGGACACATGGTCGATTTGGGCGAAGCTGTGGGGATTATTGCGGCTCAGTCCATTGGGGAACCGGGAACTCAGCTAACCATGCGGACGTTCCACACGGGAGGTGTCTTCACCGGGGAAGTTGCTCGTCAAGTCTCAGCGGCATTTGATGGCGTTGTCCGCTTCTCCAGCCGTCTGCGAACCCGGGGCGTGCGTACCCGCCACGGGGAAGAGCGGGAACAGGTGGAAGTCGCCGGCGAACTGATTCTGGAACCCACCGATAATGGAAAAGCCAAGACCATTCCCGTCACGCCCGGTTCCATTCTCCTGGTTGGCAATGGGGAACAGGTAAAAGCGGAACAGCTTTTAGCAGAAGTGGCGTTAGGGAAATCTCGCCTGTCAACGGAAAAAGCGGCGAAAGACGTTGCCTCGGATTTGGCGGGAGAAGTCCTATTTGCCGACTTGATCCCAGAAGAAAAAACCGATCGCCAAGGAAATACGACCCGGATTGCCCAGCGTGGTGGCTTGTTGTGGGTGTTATCGGGAGAGGTGTATAACCTACCTCCGGGTGCCGAACCCGTGGTCAAAAACGGGGATTCCGTAGAACCCGGTTCCGTTTTAGCCGAAACCAAGTTAATCAGCCAAAACGGTGGTGTAGTGCGCCTGACCCCCGGTAAGCGGGAAATTGACATCATCACCGCCTCAGTGCGCTTAGACCAAGCCGCGGTGCGGATGGAAAGCAGTGGGGGTCGCGAACAGTACGTGATTCACACGGCAAATAACCAGCGTTTCCTACTCAAGGCAACCCCAGGCACAAAAGTGCTAAATAATCAAGTGGTGGCGGAGTTAATTGACGATCGCTATCGCACCCAAACGGGGGGGATTATTAAGTATGGCGGCGTAGAAGTCGCCAAGCGCGGTAAAGCCAAGCAAGGATACGAAATCACCAAAGGGGGCACCTTGCTATGGATTCCCGAAGAATGCCACGAGGTTAACAAAGATATCTCCTTGCTGCTGGTGGAAGACGGTCAATATGTGGAAGCCGGTACCGAGGTGGTCAAAGATATCTTCTGCCAATCGGGAGGAATTGTTGAAGTTGTCCAGAAGAATGACATTCTCCGGGAAATTGTGATTAAGCCTGGAGACTTGCATTTGGTGGATGACGTCCCCGACGCCTTTACCTCTGAAGGTCAGCTCGTACAGCCCGGTACAGAACCTGTCCCGGGGTTAAGTGTAGACGAGCTGCGGTATGGGGAAGTCGCCGAGACGCCAGAGGGAATGGCGTTACTACTCCGACCTGTGGTGGAGTTTAACATCCCCGATGAACCGGATGTCCCCTCTCAAGCCTCCATCGACAGTGCCAATGGCTCTCCTGTAGAGGGCGATCAGGGGGATGCCGAAAGTGCGATCGGGATTGAGCTGCGAACGATTCAACGCCTCCCTTACAAAGATGGAGAGCGGATCAAGTCCGTGGAAGGACTGGAGTTAGTCCGAACTCAACTCGTGTTGGACATGACTCAGGAGTCCGACGGAGATCATTCCGCCTCTCAACTTTCAGCGGATATTGAATTAGTCCCAACCGAAGAATCGGATGATCCAGAGGACATGCGGTTGCAGTTGGTGATCCTGGAATCCTTGGTGATCCGACGCGATACCTCCGCTGATCCCTTAGGAGGAAGTACCCAAACTCGGCTGTTGGTCAACGATGGCGATAAAATTGCCGCCAAAGACGTCGTCGCCCGCACCGAAATTCAATGTAAAGAACCCGGTGAAGTTCGGGGGATTCGCGAAGGGGTGGAAGCCATTCGCCGGGTACTGGTGGTGCGGGATGTGGATCGGATCACCGTTCCCATTACTGGCACCCCTCAGGTGAAGGTGGGAGATTTAGTCGTGGAGACTGATTTCCTCGCCGCCAGCGTGCAAGCCTCTGAATCTGGGCAAGTGGTGCAAGTAAAAGAGGATGGAGTCACCTTGCGACTCGCCCGCCCTTACCGAGTTTCTCCGGGTGCGGTACTACAAATTGATAATGGAGACTTGGTGCAACGGGGTGACAACCTGGTGCTGCTGGTGTTTGAACGGGCGAAGACCGGAGATATTATTCAAGGTCTACCCCGGATTGAAGAACTCCTAGAAGCCCGGAAACCCAAAGAAGCCTGTGTATTAGCCCGCCGTCCTGGTGAAACCCAGGTGGTTTATGAGGAAGATGAAACCGTTGATATCAAAGTGATTGAGCCGGAAGGGGTAATTACCGACTATCCAGTCAGTCCGGGACAAAACGCCCTAGTTTCCGATGCTCAATATGTCAAAGCGGGTCAACCCTTAACCGATGGTCCGGCAAATCCCCATGAGATTCTGGAGATTTTCTTTGAACTCACGGTGGAAGAAAAGGGCATCTATGAAGGTGCTTTAGCTGGATTGCAAGCCGCCCAAGCCTTTCTGGTGAATGAAGTCCAATCGGTGTATCAATCCCAGGGAATTGATATCTCTGACAAACATATCGAAGTGATCGTGCGTCAGATGACCTCGAAAGTTCGGGTCGATGATGGGGGTGATACCACGATGCTACCGGGAGAATTGGTGGAATTGCGGCAAATTGAGACCGTGAATGAAGCCATGGCAATTACCGGGGGCGCACCCGCCCAATATACGCCCGTATTATTGGGGATTACCAAAGCCTCACTGAATACGGATAGCTTCATCTCCGCCGCTAGCTTCCAGGAAACCACCCGTGTCCTCACCGAAGCCGCCATTGAAGGCAAATCTGATTGGTTACGGGGTCTGAAGGAGAACGTGATTATTGGTCGCTTGATTCCCGCTGGAACCGGCTATAACGCTTATGAAGACCCAACCAGTGGGGTTGATGCAGACTTCAATGGAGGCGCTGAGTATGATTTCGGCGATCTGAATGAGGGTAGTGAATTCGACCAAGATGATTCCCTGGAAGTGCTAGACGATCGCACGGCTCGCGCTTACAGTATGGATGAAGAGGATACTAGCGATTTTGAGTCGTTGATGGATGAGGATGAAGACTCAGACGAGTTGGCGGAGGAATATCTGGAGGATGAGGAGGATGAGGATGTTTAGTCCGTTATCCTCTGTGATGCGGATGGCTGAAGCCTAACCGGGTTGTAGAGACGTTGCATGCAACGTCTCTACCTAGCCCTACAATTAGGGGTGTAAGCATTGAATCGGATTCGTGACTATCTTGCCCAATATTCCTCTGCGTCGCTGGTGTCTAAGTCTACTGACCTGTGTTGTCGCGATCGCCCTGTCCGCCTGTAACCCTGCACTCTTTACCTCGCAAGCCGCACAGGGTTCTCAACTCGTTACCAGTATTCTCAGTGACCCCAAAACCTTTAACTACGCCCTCTCTCAGGAGTCGCCGAATATTTTTGGCTACACTTACGAGGGATTGGTAACGGAAAATGGTGTCACTGGCGAAATTGAACCCTCCCTCGCCGAATCCTGGGACATCTCGGACAACCAACAGCGGATTATCTTTACCCTGCGAGAGGGATTAAAGTGGTCGGATGGAGAACCCTTAACCGTGGATGATGTCGTCTTTACCTATAACGATATCTACCTCAACGAAGACATTCCCACCGATGTTCGCGACATTCTCAGAATTGGCGAAACACGCGGCTTTCCCAGCGTGCGGAAACTCGATGACAGACGAGTTGAATTTACTACACCCGAACCCTTTGCGCCCTTTCTCCGCACCACAGGACTAGCAATTTTACCCGCCCACGCCCTGAAGGATACGGTAACTGAGAAAGACCAAGAAGGAAGACCCAAGTTTATGACCACTTGGGGGGTGGATACCGACCCCGATAAAATTATTGTCAATGGACCCTACCAACTGGATCGCTACAATACCAATCAACGCTTAGTCTTCCGCCGCAATCCTCACTACTGGCGTCAAGGACCTCAAGGTCAATCCCAACCTTATATTAATCGCCTCTTCTGGGAAGTTGTTGAATCCACCGATACTGCCTTTTTGCAATTTCGTTCCGGTGGGTTAGATGCGATTAGTGTCTCACCGGATTTCTATTCTCTACTCAAGCGGGAAGAAGAACGCAGTAACTTTAACATTTACGTTGGTGGTCCGACTCTAAGTTCTAGTTTTATTTCCTTCAACCTTAACAAAGGCAGTCGGGATGGCGAACCGCTGATTGAACCGATGAAATCCCGTTGGTTTAATACCCTGGAATTTAGACAGGCGGTGGCTTATGCAATTGACCGGAAAACGATGATTGATAATTCGTTTCGGGGATTGGGTAAACCGCAATATTCTAACCTTCCGGTACAAAGTCCTTATTATTTGTCCCCCGAAGAGGGACTGCCAATTTACGAGTATAATCCTGACAAAGCCAAAGAATTATTGTTAAACGTGGGCTTCCAGTATAACGATGAAGGACAACTTCTGGATGATCAAGGGAATCGGGTGCGTTTCACCTTAATCACTAATGCGGGGAATAAACTACGCGAAGCCATGGGAGCGCAAATTAAACGAGATTTGGCGAAAATTGGCATTCAAGTGGATTTTAACCCGATTGCTTTTAGTACCTTGGTGGAAAAACTCAGTAATAGCTTGGATTGGGAATGTCATCTGCTGGGTTTTTCCGGTGGCGGATTAGAACCGAATAATAGTGCTAATGTCTGGTCTACGGAAGGTGGATTACACAGTTTCAATCAAAAACCAACGGTTGGTCAACCGGAGATTCAAGGCTGGGAGGTTGCACCTTGGGAGCAAGAGATCAATGATCTTTACATTAAAGGGTCTCAAGAGTTAGATGAACAGAAGCGCAAAGCCATTTACGGCGAAGCACAACGGCTGATCAAAGAATACTTACCCTTTATCTATATGGTGAATCCGCTTTCGATGACGGCTGTGCGCGATCGCGTGGAGGGGATTGAGTATTCGGCTTTAGGTGGTGCGTTCTGGAATATTCACGAATTGAGGATTTCTGAAGATTAAGGTTAATTATTTGGAGGAGACTCGAATTGCGTTCGCCCGACAATCTCGCAACCAGAGCTGCACGGCTCGACCTATAATACCATCGCTACTCTCTCGCGGCGGGGTTGGTGGGCGTTCTGGTAAAGGTGAACCTAGGCGCGTAAACATCATCGCCAAGCGCCATCCACTATCGGTATTGGTTAAAAATAGCCAGTGAAAACTCTCTCGTTCGATCGCACCTCCCTCGACATATTGGCGTTCTAGAGTGGTGAAAAAAACTTGTTGCGGGGGTTCTACGTTTGCAGCCGTCACAGAATGATAGGAACCCGGACCAAGAGTCAGGGGTTGAAATTCCGCCCGCCCTGCCACAATGATATAAAGATCGATATCAATGTCTTCATTTACAGGGCGCGATCGCTGAATCACCCGATTCGCGTAGTCAGGTAAATCCCGCAGCATCAAAGAGGTTAATGTTTCTACATCCTCCGGACAAGTCGCCGATTGAGCCAGAAGTGTAAGTGTAGGGGGACAGGGGTGCAGGAGTGGAGAAGTACAGGGGAGGACTCTTGGCTTTGTTGGTTTCATCTGCTGCGTTTGTGAGCCAAGGATATAATCGGTGTTAAACGCCCCACTAGGCATCTGAAATCCCAGCCAACAGACAACTGTTAAGCATTGGAGCAACTTACAATTCATAACTTACTAGATAGGGCTTGCTGAATACGTTCCGTTATTGGTGAGCTAGGGCGGGTTTTGTTGTTCCGTTATTGGTGAGCTAGGGCGGGTTTTGTTGTTCCGTTATTGGTGAGCTAGGGCGGGTTTTGTTGTTCCGTTATTGGTGAGCTAGGGCGGGTTTTGTTGTTCCGTTATTGGTCAATAGCTGACTTTAGTTCCTAAACCCGCCCCGACAATTATGGCTAAACCCGCCCCGACAATTATGGCTAAACCCGCCCCGACAATTATGGCTAAACCCGCCCCTACAATTATGGCTAAACCCGCCCCTACAATTAACTGATGACTTCCTGTAATTCTTCGCCAATTCTCTCCCAAGCCGCAACGGGGTCAGGCGCAGCCGTGATCGGGCGTCCAATTACCAGGTAATCAGCGCCCGCTTTCAGAGCATCTGCGGGTGTCATCAATCGCCGTTGATCGCCCTGTTCCGACCAACTAGGACGGACGCCGGGACAAACTAGGAGAAAGTCATCACCACAGACTTGACGAATCTGGGACACTTCTTGGGGCGAACAAACTGCGCCATTTAATCCAGCTTCTTGCGCCAAAAGTGCCATATGTAAGGCGTATTCGGGTAATTCAATCGGAACTTTTAAATCAAAGGCTAAATCTCGCGAGTTTAAACTGGTGAGTAGGGAAATCCCAATTAACTTTGGGGGTGAACAAGCAGCGGCTTCTGCTCCTTGCTTCGCTGCGACTACCGCCTCTTTGAGTGCCATGCGACCTGCTACAGCATGAATTGTCAGTAAATCTACTCCATATCCAGCCGCCGCCCGTGTTGCCCCAGCTACCGTATTGGGAATATCGTGAAACTTGAGATCTAAAAATATGCGTTTTTGCCGATCTTTGAGAACTTGGAGAATTGCAGCTCCACTACTAACAAATAGTTCCAGTCCGACTTTCCAGAACCTCACCTGAGGTAATTTTTCCACGAGGGCGATCGCGTGGGCTTCGGTAGGTACATCTAAGGGGACGATAATCCGCTCTGCTCCTGACATGGGAAACGCTTGTTGATAAGTAGCCACAGATTATCCCATTTTTCTTGAACTATGCAACTAATGCAATCCTAGAGCGCCGATCTACATATAGTATCACCCCTTCAGATTGAGGGGTTTGGTGACCAAACCCCTACTATCGGGCGGCTCGAATTAATAAAAATCCGCCAACTGCAAACCCCATCAGATTGGGCAACCAGGCAGAGATTAAGGGGGGAAGGTAGTTACTTAATCCTAGAGCATCTCCGATCGCCATCAGCATATAATAGGCGAAAATCACTAACACGCTAATCCCAAAACCTGTCGCTTTACTGGTACGCTGAGGTCGATTGCCTAATGATCCGCCGACCAAACCAAAAACAACGCAAGCAAAGGGTAAGGCAAATTTTTGACTGATGCGGATTTTGAGTTTGCGAATGTCCTCCTCATCCCCACTCTGGCGCTCTAATTCTAGACGTTCTCTGGCTTGAGTGATGTTCATTTCATCGTAATCGCGGTCTTTTCTCGCCAAATCCAAGGGAATGCGAGGCAATTGTAGTTGTTGGTGTTCAAACCGCACGATGTTACGGTAAGAGGCATCCGGCGCGATTAAATAGATAGTGCCGTTGTAAAAATCCCAAGTACTTTGCGCTATATTCCATATTGCCGAATCAGCAGTGACAATTTGGTTAAGACCTTGCTGAGACCAGTCGAGAATGGTTAAGCCCTTCATCCGCTCACCATCAAAATTTTGAGCGTAGAATAAGCGCTTGAGTGTTTTATCCTCCTCTGCATATTCTCGATAGAAGATATTGCGCTCTTTGAAGGTGGGTTTTTCCTCTCCTAATGCCTTTTCTAAGGTTAACGTGGCTTGATAGTTAGAGGCGGGGACGACGTATTCATTGAATCCAAAAGTAACGCCAGTAACCATTAAACTCAGTAATATTGCGGGTAGCACGAGGCGATAAATACTCACCCCGCAGCTTCGCAACGCAATCAGTTCACTGTCGCTAGACAGACGGCTGTAGGTCAATAAGGTGGCTAAAAGGACAGATGTAGGAAAAGCATACGCCATGAACTGAGGTAAACTCAACAGCAGCACTTTCAGCACTAATGTGGCTGGTAGTCCTTCATCTACCGCTGTTCGCATCAAGTCAAATAAGCTACCAATCGTTACCCCCACTGAGGAAAACATTCCCATACCAAATAAAAATGGGGGAATGAGTTCGGTGATAATATAACGATCCATCACCGATACGCCAGGAATAAATGAGAACAGAGGTAGAGATTTACGGATCGTCATTTGTCATTTGTCATTCGTCATTTGTTTATGTATTGGTTTGAGAGCTATTTACCGAACATCTAGAAATAGCCAGGATTATTTTTGAAACTCATCGCCCAAGTAGTATTGTCGCACCAAGGGGTTGTTGTAAAGTTCTTCTGCACTACCCGATGCCAGAATTTGCCCGTCTCGCATGATATAGGCACGATCAGTAATGGCTAGAGTTTCGCGAACATTATGATCCGTAATTAAAACCCCAATTTCGCGATCGCGCAACCGGGCAATGATTTTCTGGATCTCAGACACCGCGATCGGATCAACGCCAGCAAAGGGTTCATCTAAGAATAAAAATTTAGGACCTTCTACGCCTGAAGCTAACGCCCTTGCTAATTCTGTACGACGGCGTTCACCCCCAGAAACCTGCCTCCCAATCGTATTGGCTGCTTTTTCTAGACCAAACTCTTCAATCAACGTTCGCAACCGCCAGCGCCATTCGTGACGCGGTACACCCGTTTGCTCTAGCACCAGTTGAATATTATCTCGAACCGTCAGATTCCGAAAGATACTGGGTTCTTGCGCCAGATAGCCTATACCAAAACGCGCCCGCTGATGCATTGGCTGCTTGGTGATGTCATGATCATCTAACCATACTGTCCCTTGATTCGGTTTTTCTAGACCAATAGCAATATAAAACGTGGTTGTTTTTCCCGCACCATTTGGACCCAGCAGTCCCACAACTTCCCCTTGTGCCACAGACAGATTGACACGGTTAACAATAGACTGCTTATTATAGGATTTATGAATATTCTCCAAAACAATTTTCAAGAATAGTTACCTCAGTTGGGGAGTTTTGTTTGTGATGTGTAGAGACGTGCCATCGCACATCTGTAGGGGCGGGTTGTACTATTATCGTTTCCTTTTGACCCAGATGTAACTAAACCCGCCCCAACCAAGTTTTTAGTCTGTAGGGGCGGGTTTCACTACTATCGTTGGCTGTCACCCAGATGTAACTAAACCCGCCCCGATTAGTGTTCAGTTGAAGGGTACTGACTGGTATGCTGGCGTGGCACAGCCCACCCTACGGTATCTCAAGGGTTTCGGCGCTAACGAATGACGAATGACGAATAACAAATGACACATAAAAATTATGGATCACTCACTGGAGTTTTGAACACAGGTTTTGGATTAAAAGGAGGCGTTGCAGGCGGCGCGACAGGCTGAGTTGGGGCTTCGGGATCAGACACAATATAAATCGATTCAACCTGTTGTTCATTTTTCGGTAGAGCAACAAAGCGCCCTTCATCAATTAAATAGGTAATCGTTTCACCGCGCAAACTATTACCTTGCTGCAAAACGTAAACATTTCCGGTGAGAACAATACGCCGTTCTCTGCTAAAATATTGAGCTTGAGCCGCCGTTGCCTGAATTTGGCGAGCCGGATAATCAATCTGTACATTCCCCCGCGCCGTGACAACGCCCGTTTGGGAATTCGCTTCTTGAACATCTGCCCGAACTGTGATGGCACGTCCATCTCCAGTTTGGGCTTGGGCATCTTTGAGGGGAGTGGGAAGCGCGATCGCTCCCATCAAGCTAATTGGCAAGATCAGCGCTATGCCTAGACGTCGCTTTAGGTTAACCATATCAGATAAGCAGGACTTCATCAGTTTATTTATCAGCCATAGTTGTCGGGCAGATCCGAGAAGTCTTTCAACCTCAGACCTTTGTATTATACTGGCGATTCATCGGGAATTCAGTCTAGCTGTGCAAATACCTCATCCAAAGATGTAGAGCCTGATGCTTCTCGCCAGTTGAGGGCAACTCTTTTGACGAATCAACACCTGTCCTTGTTTCATCCTCAAAAGTTGTTATTGCTTTGTTAGTGTAAAAATTGTTATAGTTTTTAATTTATCGGGGGATTAGGCAACCGGGAAATTCTTTCCCAGCTTCCCAGACGTAATATGCTACGTCTCTACTACCCCAAACCCGTAACTGAAAAATCGGCTACAGTTCGTTCTCCTGACTTCGTTGAAAATATATTACCTTTGTCGTTTAGTTAGTCGTGTAGTCTTTAGCCAGTGATGACAACTCAGCCTCGCGATCGCCAAGATTCACCCTCACCGTCTCTTGATCCGTCTTCACCCGTAGCTAATGTGCTACAGTTCCCCCAGACTGAGCCAACCTTTTACTACTTTGCCTATGGCTCCTGTATGTGTCCGGTTGACTTAAAGCGATCGCTCGGTGAAAGTACTCATGCGTTTGTCTTAGGTTCAGCCGTTCTCAACGGATATCGATTGGGATTTAACCGCAAATCAGCAAGGCGCAACTGTGGTGTACTAGATATCGTCCCCGATGTTAACGCAACGGTTGAAGGCGTCTTATACCGCTTACCAGAGCGATTTAGTCAGCCTCTGGATCACCGGGAAGAAGTCCCTCGTGGTGGCTATCGACGGGAAACCGTGGAAGTGTCTTGTCAAGGACGAATCTATCATAATGTCCGGACTTACGTAGTGGTGGACAAATTAGCCGAAGAATTAGCACCGAATGATTGGTACTTTAACGTTGTATTGCGTGGCGCTATCACCTGTGGGTTAAGCGAATCCTACTGTTGGCAACTCTTTAACCACATGCACCAGCTTCAACAGCGTCATTGGCAAACCCAAGCCTTACGTTCGGCGTAGTAGGGGTTTGGTAACCAAACCCCTACTCGTCTAAATCAGCGTTTCCCGGTGATCCTATAAAAAAAAGAGACACTTTCCCATCAAAATGCTACCGTTTTTAGATAGACGTACCTGGCTACGTCTAGACCAACGCATTAATAGGGAAATCCCACTGTGATTGTCCTTCCAGGTTACCAGATTCTCGCCAAAATCTACGAAAGCTCCAATTCTATAGTCTATCGGGGAATCCGACAGGTCGATACTCAACCTGTGATTTTGAAAGTTCTCAAACCCGACTATCCTACGTCTGAGGAACTTAGCCGCTACAAAAGGGAATATGACATTACTCATAACTGGCGGCTAACGAGCGTCATTCACGCCTACAACTTACTCGCTTATCAGAATAAGTTGGTGATTATCTTTGAGGATATTGGTGGAGAATCCTTAAAATTATTAATCAATAAAATCGAATTCTCTTTGTCAGACATTCTGGACATCGCGATTAAGATTACAGAAGGCTTAAGTGAAATCCACGCCAATAACACAATTCATAAAGATATTAACCCATCAAATATCATTTTAAATCCAGCGACGGGACAACTAAAAATTATTGATTTTGGTATTGCGGTTCGCTTATCTGGAGAAAACTCTCCCCCCAAACAATCGCCGCATGTAGAAGGAACGTTAGCCTATTTATCGCCAGAGCAAACGGGACGGATGGATTGTCCTCTAGATTACCGCACGGATTTTTATTCCTTAGGTGTCACTCTTTATGAACTATTAACTCATCATCTACCTTTCGATAAAAATGAACATCTGGAGTTAATTTATTGCCATCTGGCTCAACAGCCTCTCCCGCCTCATCTAATGTGCCAGTTAAACGAAGTAGAGGGAGAGGAAGAGGAAGAGAAAAAGGGCGCTGGAAAAGCTGAGGACGAGGAGGAATTAACCCTAAACCAAGTTTGTCCTAAAGCCATTTCCAATCTGGTTATGAAACTATTGGAAAAAATACCGCAAAAGCGATATCAAAGTGCTGTAGGACTCAAACTGGATTTAGAGTATTGTTTAGACCAATTAAAAACAAGAGGAACCATTCAAGAATTTCCGCTGGGATACCATGATTTAGACAAATCTTTGCAAATTCCTCAAAAACTTTATGGTCGAGAACGAGAAATCCAAGCCCTCCTCGCTGCTTTTTTCCGCATCGCCTGTTACCCAAAGGGGCGAGGAGTAACGAATCCTCCAAAACGACTAAGCGAAATCATGCTGATTACGGGTGATGCTGGTGTTGGCAAATCCGCCATAGTCCAGAAAATTCGTCCATCTATTACCCAGCATGGCGGTTACTTTATAACCGGAAAATTTGACCAATTTCAACGCAATATTCCCTATTCAGCCTTAGTTAATTCTTTCTCAAAATTAATCCGAAAAATTTTAACTGAAAGTGAAGCGAAACTTAGGCAATGGCGAAAAAAATTATTAACAGCCTTAGGTCGCAATGGACAAATTATTATCCAGGTGATTCCCGAAGTCGAACTAATTATTGGGACTCAGCCGGAAGTCCCTGAATTAGGATTAGCTGAATCCCAAAATCGCTTCCATTTAGTCTTTCAAGCCTTTATGCGGGTTTTCTGCCAACCCGAACATCCGTTAGTTATTTTCTTAGATGATTTACAATGGGCGGATGCGGCAACTTTGAAGTTGCTGGAATTTATTTTAACCGATGATCCTATCCCTTATCTATTCCTCATTGGTGCTTATCGAGACAATGACGTTGAGCCGACTCATCCTTTAATGAGTAGCTTCGATAAAATTTGTAGTGTTGGCGTTATTATTAACCAAATTATCGTAAATCCCCTCAACCAAGAACAAATTATTGAGTTACTTTCAGAAACTTTACACAGAGATGCCCAAGCGGTTGTGGCTTTAGCCGAACTCATTTTACGTAAAACCGCTGGGAATCCTTTCTTTATCAAAGAATTTATCAAAACCCTTGCTCAGGACAATTTAATTTACGTGAGTCCTTCTACCTGCGAACGTTCAGGTCAGTGGACTTGGGATATTGACCAAATTGAAAAAACAGCGATTACCGATAACGTAGTGGACTTGATGATTGGTAAGTTAAAAAAACTTCCAGAAAGCACTCAGCAGGTTTTAGGGTTAGCCGCTTGTATTGGAAATAAGTTTGCACTTGATCGGCTTGCCAAAATTTGCGATAAAACTCCGGATAATACCTTGGCAGATTTATCTCCAGCCCTACAGTTAGGATTAATTGAACTCTATTCCAAGCATTCTGAAAATAATTATAAATTTTCACACGATCGCGTGCAACAAGCCGTTGATGCATTGATGGATAAATCAACCAAAGAAACCATTCATTGGCACATTGGTCGGCTGTTACTTGCCCAGCTATCTCCTTATCAAAAATATGAGCGAATCTTTGATATTGTCGATCATCTCAATTGGAAAGGATACGCCGTTACCAATACTCTCGAACGACTTGAATTAACCCGATTAAATTTAGCGGCTGCCAAAAAAGCGAAATTAGCAACGGCGTATACAGCCGCTAGGAATTATCTCAACTATGGACTATCAACCTTAACCGAAACAAGCTGGATTGATCAGTATGTCTTAACCTTTAAACTCCACAAAGAACTGGCTGAAGTTGAATATCTGAATGGCGACTTTGAATCGTCACAGCATTTAATCCATCAAAGCTTAATTCAAGCAAAATCTGTTGTTGAGCAAGCTGAACTGTATAACCTTCTCATTGTTCAACACACCATGCTAGCCAACTATAAAGAAGCCATTCAAGTTGGACGCCAAGCCCTGAAAAACATCGGCATTGATTTTCCAGATGTCAATTTGAAAATAGCGTTAGATAATGAACTGTCTGACTTAAAACGAAATTTAGGCAATCAGGACATTGCCAGTTTAATCGATTTACCCCCCATGACTGATGGGATGACAAAAGCCGCCGTCAATCTCCTATTAAGCCTTGATCCGCCCACCTATTTCTTTGATCAAGAGAGTTATGCTTGGGTTACGGTAAAACTCGTCAATTTATCTCTCCAATATGGCAATACTCCCGAATCAGCCAAAGGCTATTCTAATTATGGTTTACTCCTGGGTTCTCTGTGGGGAGAGTAT
Organism: Coleofasciculus sp. C1-SOL-03; assembly: GCF_040220555.1. Classification (NCBI taxonomy): domain Bacteria; kingdom Bacillati; phylum Cyanobacteriota; class Cyanophyceae; order Coleofasciculales; family Coleofasciculaceae; genus Coleofasciculus; species Coleofasciculus sp. C1-SOL-03. Next base: position 50,864 of record NZ_JAVJUO010000158.1, on the reverse strand, counting down.
CAGTCTGGCTATGCTTTTGGGTTACTGGCTTGCCAATTAAGTCAAACCTTTAATAATCCAATTTATATCAGTCGAACGCATCATTTCTTGGCAACCTTTTTGAATTCCTGGGTTCAACCGATTCAATATACTGAATCGATTAACCATAAGGCGTATCAGGCGGGAATGGAAGCTGGAGATTTTCAATATGTTGGCTATATCTTAAATAATCAGTTTCATAATGCCTTTAATCAGGGGTCTCGATTAATTGATTTATTAAGCCAAGCCGATACATGCTTGCGCTTTAGCCGCACAACTCAAAACCAATGGGTAACCGACATGATTTTAGCCTGTCAATTGCCTGTTTTAAATTTATGTGGGCGAACGGAGAAGAAGGAAGTATTTGATACCGATGAAAGTAGTGAAGCCAATTATTTAGCCACCTGTCATACGTATCAAACCTTTGGCGGTCTTTGTACATTTTATACCATTAAAGCCTGGTTACTCTATCTCTACAACCAACCCGAATCAGCACTAAATTGCATTAAAAACGCCGAAAAGTACCTGCCGTTTATTCGCGGTTTATTTACCCAAGCTGAACATAATTTTTATACCTCCCTGATCTTAACCGCCCTCTATCCTCAGGCTGCGGCTAGTCAGCAAGCGGATTATTGGCAAACCTTGATTGTTAATCAAGCTCAGATGAAACATTGGGCAGAAAATTGTCCAGCAAACTTCCGTCATAAATATGTATTGATTAATGCAGAAATGGCATGGGTTGCGGGTCAAACGGAAAAGGCAATGGATCTCTATGATCAAGCCATTGACTTAGCCAAAACCAATGGCTTTATTCACCATGAGGCTTTAGGAAATGAACTCGCCGCCAAGTTTTGGTTGAATAAAGGCAAGATCAACTTTGCTCAATTTTACATGCAAAAAGCCCGCTATGGCTATCACCATTGGGGTGCAAAGCGCAAGGTTGAAGATTTAGAGGAAACTTATCCTGGCTTATTTACCGAAGCCTTAACCTCAGTTAATATTAAAGATACACTCACCAATTCATATACAGATTCAGCTTCGGGGAGTCATCTTGCCGCCGTGCTAGATTCTACCACAATTATTAAAACTTTTCAAGCCATTTCCAGTGAAATCAACCTCGATAAGTTGCTGATTAGCTTAATGAAGATTCTCATAGAAAACGCTGGAGCAACACAAGGGGTTTTACTATTAGATTGGGAGGGAGAGTTGCGAATTGAAGCAACCTGTATGGGTGATCTAGATACTATTACTGTCTTACAATCGCTTCCCCTGGAAACCAGCCAATACCTTCCCAATGCGATTATTTATTATGTCAGTCGGACGCAAGAAATTTTAGTCTTAAATGATGCCACGTCTGAGGATAAATTTATTAGCGATGCCTATATTCAGCACAACCAACCGAAATCCATTGTCTGTGCGCCCCTGCTGAATCAAGGACAATTGATCGGACTCTTTTATCTGGAAAATAATTTAGCGATCGCGGCATTTACGCCCGAACGAGTTGAACTCTTAAATCTAATATCCGCCCAAGCCGCGATTTCGATTAAAAATGCTCGTCTGTGGCAAAAACAAGCGGAACTTAACGTTTCCTTACAGGCGGAGATTGCCGAACGCAAACGCACAGAAACTGCTTTACGTAAAAGTGAGGGACTGTATCGAACCCTGACGCAAAACTTTCCTAATGGCAGTGTTTTATTATTTGATCGAGAGTTACGCTTCTTGTTAGTAGAAGGGGAGGGAGTAAGGGCTGGCGGCTTTGAACCTGAACAGTTAAAAGGAAAAACGATTACAGAGGTCTTATCACCCGATGTTTGTAAAATAATCGAACCGCTGTATCAGTCAGCCTTAGCCGGAGAAACCAAGGTATCTGAAATGACCTTTGCTGATCGCACCCATCAAGTGTATACGCTTCCGGTGAAAAATGAGCAAGGTGAAATTTTTGCTGGAATGGTGATGTCTCAAGATATCACCCTGCAAAAACAAGCAGAACATATCTTACAAAATGCACGAGAAGAATTAGAACGACGAGTCGAAGAACGCACCCAAGCTTTAAGCGCCATGAATAATGTATTACAGACGGAAATTGCTGAACGTCGCGAAGCGGAAGCAAAACTTAAAGAACTGACCCAGGAATTGCAACGTTCTAATCAAGAATTGGAACAATTTGCCTATATTGCTTCCCACGATTTGCAGGAACCGTTACGCGCTGTGGCAAGTTATACCCAACTTTTACAACAAGACTACCTCGATCAACTCGATGAATCCGCCCAAGATTATATGGCGTTTATCATTGATGGTGCAACCCGAATGCGCCAGTTAATTCAAGCCTTGCTGATGTATTCTCGCCTAGGGACTCGTCCACCAGAGGGGAAACCGACCGATTGTAATGCTATCCTACGTCAAGTGACGGAGAATTTACAGATCGCGATCGCCCAAAGCCAAGCGACGATTACCTACGATTCCCTCCCCACGGTTCAGGCTGATCCCACTCAACTGATCCAACTGTTTCAAAATCTGATCGCAAACGCGATCAAATTCTGCCGCGATCGCCCCCCTCACATCCAGATTGAGGCACAATTGACAGAGAATGCATGGCTGTTTCAGGTAAAGGATAATGGAATTGGGATTAAACCCAAATACCTCGACCGCATCTTTGTCATCTTCAAACGTCTCCATACCCGGCGCGAGTTTTCGGGTACGGGTATTGGGTTAGCCGTTTGTAAGAAAATTGTCGAACGCCACGGTGGACGGATTTGGGTGGAATCTCAACCTGGAGTTGGTAGCACATTTTTCTTGACCCTTCCCTGTTTGATATCCTCGCTATGAGCAGCCATTATAGATTTAGACCCATTGAAATTTTACTGGTGGAAGATTCCCCCAGTGACGCGAATCTGATCCAGATTAGTTTTAAGCAAGCTAAAATTGCCAACAACTTGCATTGGGTAGAAGATGGGGAAACCGCCCTAGACTACTTACTCCAGCAAGGGGATTATGCTAACACTCCCCGTCCGGATTTGATTGTGTTAGATCTGAATTTACCGGGAATGGATGGTCAAGAAGTATTAACCTCGGTCAAATCAGACCCCACGCTCAAACGAATTCCCGTGATCGTTCTCACAACCTCGGAAGATGAAGAGGATATACTCAAGTCTTATGAACGTTATGCCAACTGCTATATTACCAAACCTATCGATATTCAACAGTTTATGCGAATGGTTCGGCTATTGGAAGAATTTTGGTTAGCGGCCGTTCAATTGCCCTCGGAGTGAGACCCGTCCTATGGACAAACACCTAATTCATGTTCTATTAGTGGAGGATAGCCCTAGTGATGCTCGCTTGCAGCGTCATCGATTTTCCCGTTTAGACCCAAAAGAATGGCAACTGCATCATGTTGAACGACTCGAGGATGCGATTGAGAGTTGTGCGAATCTCTCCATTGATGTGGTGTTGTTAGACCTAAATCTTCCGGATGCTGATGGCTTAGAAACCGTGACTGAATTCCGAGAGGCGATTCCCCATCTTCCCATTGTTGTGTTAACGGGCGCTAATGATGAAGAATTAGCATTGGGGGCAATGGCACATGGGGCGCAAGATTATTTACTCAAGGATGATATTACGATTCCCTTATTAGTGAAAACGATCCGCTATGCGATTGAACGAGGACAAATTATCCAAAAACTCCAGGACAGTGAACGACGTTTCCGGGGAATTTTTAATCAAACGTTTCAGTCGATGATGTTGTTGACTCCAGAAGGACTGATTGTGGATATCAATGAAACGGCATTAAATTCGAGTGGCTATAAATTAGATGATTTACTCGGTTTGCCCGTATGGAAACTGGAGTGTTGGAATCACTGCCAATCTATACAGGAGTGGTTGAAAGCGGCGATTAAACAGGCGGCTAATGGTGATTTGGTGCGCCAGGACGTTCAGTTTCGCAAACAGGAAAGCGTCATGATTCGCATGGATTTTTCGCTTAAACCGTTAAAAGATGAAGCCGGAAAAGTGGTTTTACTGATTGCTGAAGGACGAGATATTCATGAATAAGGCTGTTCGTAGTCAGCACTTTAGTGCTGGGAAATCAAGCATTTTGAGGCACTCGCATTGCCTACTACAAACGTATAAAATTAAGCAAGGCGTGGGCGAGTTCCAGTTTGCTGCACGGTTGCACCGACTCCTGGCGTCCCTGTTTATCGATGAAAATCGCTTGATTGGTGTCGCTGGCAAATCCCACATTCGGCTGGTCAATGGGATTGGCGGCGATCGCATCTAAATTCTTGGCGTTTAATTTGGCTAACGCGGGCTTGACAATATCACCCGTTTGTGCTGCAAACCCGATTAACCGTTGATGACTTTGTTTACGCTGTCCTAACTCTGCCAAAATATCCGGTACAGGTTCTAAAGCTAAGGCAGTGGGAAGCTGGGCTTTGGGTAATTTCTCTGAGGTATGATCAGCAGGTTTGACATCGGCGACAGCGGCTGCCATGATTACCAGATCCGCTTCGGAGAAATAAGATAACATGACCTGACGCATTTCGGCAGCACTGACGACTGAAATTGCCTGAATATCGGGGGGAATGGATTCGGTTAAGGGTGCATGGACTAACACCACTTTGGCGCCGCGATGCTTGGCGGCTTGTGCCAATGCCAATCCCATCTTACCCGTAGAGGGATTGCCAATAAAGCGCACAGGGTCTAAATGTTCTCTGGTGCCACCGGTACTAATTAACACCTGTTTACCGACTAAATCCCGCTTACCGCCTGTGTATAACACTGAATGAATAGCAGTCAGAATCTCGGAGGGTTCTGCCAAGCGCCCTGCACCCACGCGATCGCACGCCAATCGTCCGGCATCGGGTCCCACCGTATGATACCTGGAATCGCTCAATAGGTTGTGCCAATTCCGCTGTACTGCCTGCTGTTCCCACATATCCGTGTTCATCGCTGGGGCAAGGAGTACGGGACAATGGGAGGCAAGAACGGTATTAGTTAATAAATTATCGGCTAAACCGTGAGCTAATTTGCCCAAGGTGTTAGCCGTAAGGGGAGCAATCACGAATAGATCTGCCCATTCGCCCAACTCGATATGAACAGGGCGATTATGAATCGGTTGCCAAAATAGGCGATCGGTATACGCCTGATGGCGCGAGAGGGTGGAAATAGTCAGGGGGGTGATAAACTCTTGAGCCGCTTGGGTGAGAATCACCCGAACTTGCACCCCAGCCTGAAACAGGGTGGAAATAACCTGACAAACTTTATAGGCGGCGATACCACCGCCTATACCTATCAATACTCGCTTAGACTCATTCACGCTTCATCATACGCTTCTAGGTCTAGCAAGTAGAGGTAGGGTTCTGCCAACTCCGGACGTTGGAAGGCTAGCGCCCGCAGCAAATGCCAGTCATCTAGTCCCGCAAACGCATTTTCATATTCGTCCTGTTCTAAACGTCCTGCTAATTCAGCAACATCCTGTTTCGTGAAAGCCGACAAATCACGCTGGGACATGGTTAACGTTGCCATTGCTCACGCCTCTCCTGAATCGGATTGATGTACATTGCACAGAGCGCTATTACCGCCGCGTTTCTATTATCGCCATTCAAGCACAGAACTGGGGAGTTTTTCTGTTAAGCCTTTGTAAGGTTTTGCAGTTTGAGTCATGAATCCCTAACGTGAGCTACTGATGATGTGGGGTTTCTCGCCGATTCATCTAAAAATCAACCCTAGAGACATCAACATCTCTAGGGTCAATTTTGGTCTTGCGATCGGAGCGGCGGGATTTGAACCCACGACCCCCACTACCCCAAAGTGGTGCGCTACCAAGCTGCGCTACGCCCCGTGAAACCTTTCCTAGATTATCATAGGATTTATCATTTTAACAACTTTTCAGAAACACGTTCTCACACAAGGGTTTGCAGGAAAGGGAATCGGGGACAGCACAAAATCCTGTAGGTTGGGTTGACACCAGGAAAACCAACAGACTCTCATCAACAGGAAAGGGCATCTCAAAATACTTGTAGAGACTGAGCCGCTTGCAACAAACCCGGAACGGCTGAGGCTTGCCAACTCCCCTCACAACGACGTTCCTGGTTCAAAATAAAGCGTAGCGTATAGGCAGACGGATAGCCTTCCACTTCCATCCAGAGCAAGTCACTTTCGGCTTCACAGGTGATTTTCTCCTCATCGACCAACTCATCAGCGATGTCTTCAATGGCTTGAGCAAGCTGTGCTAACAATCGGCAAAAATCGTCTAACTCCGCCTGAGTCAGCTCGATTGCCCACTCATCGGTACCCACTAACCCCTGATAATGAGTGGCTTGAGGATTCCAACCTAGACGCCAACCTGATCCAGTTTTGACAATTCGTTCCGTGGTCATTAGTCATTCTTTTCCAACCAATCTCGGATTACCATCTCAACGGTATGAGGAGATACCCCAACCAACAGGGCAAGAGCTTCTACCAACAGGGCAAAATCTAGCATTCGGGAAATTGTTTCAGCGCCAAAGAAGCCCAAAAACTGATTCAAAATTTGCTGGACTCGTTGTGCAGGTGTTGAGTGATCCGTTATTTGCATCATTAGTCGCACCCATTGGCGACGAATTAAATAAGCTCGTTTGCGCTCATCGGCTGATTCTGGAGTAAGTAAATTCAGATCTCCCACAGATATCACGAGCCGACAATCCTGATCAAATATGCCCCCGACAGCAGCACCGGGTCCGGCAAATTCGGCATGATAACGTTTCCAGAGAATTACACCATTTCGATGACGCGGATCAACGATTAATAACTGATTATTTAACCAAAAGTTTTTTTCAGGCATTGTTACTATGGCAGCGAATTAAATAAGCTCGTTGTCGCTCCTCGGCTGATTGGGGAGTGAGCAGCTTTAAATTACCCACAAGTATTATTTTCCGACAATCCTGATCCAATATGCCCCCAAAAGCAGCACCGGGTCCAGCAAATTCGGCGTGATACCGTTTCCAGAGAATTACACCATGATTCGGGCGACGCGGATCAACAGCTAATAACTGATTATTGAAGCCAAACTCTTCAATCATTGATGATTTAGGGGGTTTGGGTGGATGACCTGAACCTGATGTTTCTGTACTTAGAGTTTCCGATTTCGGGGATGATTTAGGCGAAGAATTTACTATCCAGGCAGGATTGCAACTCTCCCGAACTGGATTTGGGGAATGGTTCATGGTTACTCGATCATGAGTTTAATATTGTTTTAACTCAGACAGTAAGTTGTATCATTGGTGCTTGATTCGGATGGGTAAAATATTCACAAAATTTAATAGTCTCATCTGAAGAATAATTACTTCCCTGACGACTCTCGAATCATCTGGACGGTATGGGGAAATACCCCCACCAATAGAGCGAAGGCTTCGTCTGGTATTTTGGCAATGGTTTCGGCGTCAAAAAATCCCTCAAACTGACTCAGAATCTTCTGGGCACGTTTAGCTGGTGTTGGGTGACCCGTTATTTGTCTAGTCAGTTGCGCCCACTGGCGGCGAATTAAACAAGCTCGTTGGCGCTCATCAGCTGATTCTGGAGTGAGCAACCTCATATCCCCCACAGGTATCACTTGCTGACAATCATGATCAAATATCCCCCCGACGGCGGCACCGGGTCCAGCAAATTCGGCGTGATAACGTTTATAGAGAATTAACCCATTCCGACGATGCGGATCAACAATTGATAACTGATTATTGAAGCCAAATTTTTCAGTCATTGATAATTTTGGCTTTTCGGGTGGGATACCTAAAGCCGATGTCACTGATGGTTTAGATGATTCAGGGGAGATACCTGAACCTGATGTTTCTGTGCTTAGCTTGTCCGACTCCGGGGATAATTTAGGCGAATGATTCACTATCAAAGAATAATTGGAATTCTCCAGACCGAGATTTTTGGGCTGGTTCATTGTTCCTGACTGTTACTAGGGCAGGGGTTTACTCCTGTTTTAACGCAATCGCTGTTGCACTTATCCTACAAACTCCTAATCGCTGCCAATTGAGCTAGGATTGCATCCTCAGTGTCATAGTTCAGCAATTCTGGTGCTGCTTCTGGAGAAATGGTTTCAGGCAAGTGACTTCGTTCCCACTCAATGGTACGCTTCAGTGCTTCTACTAAGAGGACGGGTTCAACATAACCCAATTCCTGGCGGATGCGGGTAGAATCGACCACCCAATGCTGTTCTAAATTGTAGGGCAAACTCCAACTGTCTGGCATCAGGGATGGCGACGCAATTACGACTTCACCCGTCCATCCAGCCACTTGTCCAATGCGTCGAATCCGTTCTGCTTCCGTCGGAAATTCTGCCTCTGCTATATTGTAAACCTGACCCGTCGCTCGGTCATCGGTAATGGCAAGTGCGATCGCAGCAGCTACATTCTCCACATATCCCCATACGCCGCGCCACTGGGCAAAACGTTGTGCCAATACAATGGCTGGACGCTGTTCATCCATCCGCTTCACGTAGGGAAATAGGCGGTGCAAGGGATCACCGGGTCCATAAACCATTGGTAGCCGTAAAATTGTACCCGGTAACTCTGGGTCACCCATAACCACTCGTTCGACTAAAATTTTCTCATAATCAGCAGGGACATGCAAAGGTCGTTCGGGGAAGTCCTGATAGGGATAAAGGTGTTGGCGTAAGGGAGAGGTTTCTGTAATCGGTACAGGTTCAAGGGGTTCAGATTCAACGCCGCGCAGTACGTCATAAGCCCGATACACATCGCCACTGCTAATCACGACAACTCGCTGGGCAATGCCTTTGAATGTACTCATCAGGGTTCTAGCATCCTGTACAGTATAGGCGATCGCATCCAGAACCACTTGAGGTGAAATCTGCTCAAACTCGGCTTGGAAATCCCTGAGGTTTTGCCGATTTCCATAAATATGATCAACTCCTGATGGCAAATCAGCGTGGGTTTGTCCGCGATGGAACACCGTCACCTCATGTCCCATGGCTACAATTCGATGGATAACCGGAGGACTAATAAAATTTGTGCCGCCAATTATGAGGATTTTCATCGTTACTCCTGATTGGGCGATGGAATTCCAGTGATTTCGCTAACGAATTTAGACGCTGTATTAATTAACGAGGTATCAATATCGATGTGATAGTTGCCTTGTTTTAAAAGTTGGAGAATCACTTGACATAAATCAGCATTTCCTTTGCGTGCGCCTAAACCATTAATTGAGCCTTCGATTTGCCTGACTCCCCACTCTAGCCCAATGATTGAATTCTCTACTGCTTTGCCTAAATCATTATGACAGTGGACAGACAAAACCGCTTTGTCAATAGTCGGGACTCGGTTAACAATCATTTGCATCAGTTTAGCAAAGTTTGCCGGTGACTCCAATCCCAAGCTGTCGGGAATATTGATGGTGGTTGCACCTTGGCGGATAGCGACTTCAATCGCTTGACACAAAAAATCGGGATGACTGCGAGGTGCATCAAAGGCGCTCCATTCTACATCATCACAGAGGTTGCGGCAAAGGGAAATACTATCGTTGATGGTGGCTAATATATCCGCTTCTCTGTGGCTGGGAATATTAACCGATGTGTACGTATGAATTCTGCCTTGATTCGCAGGTTTAATTGCTTCAGCTACCCGGATAATTTCCTCTCGTTTAAAACTGGCTAATCCACAAATTGTTGATTTTTTTATCTGTTTGGCAATAGTAACTATTTCATCAAAATCCTTATTGTACTGTCCTGGATAGCCGACTTCAAGTATATCTACACCTATAGTTTCGAGCAATTTAGCCAGTCTTATTTTTTGCTGAACATTCATTTTTACTCCAGGTGTGAGTTCTCCATCTCGCATCGTGGTATCGAAGACGATGACTTTCAGAGGGTTTTCCGGTTTGGTTAGGTTTTTCATGAAAACAGAAGAATTATGTTGCCGATCAAAACGCTCAATCTTTAGAAACTATTCCCTTTTCCCTGTTTTTTAAGGTAAATTTGATAGTGGCATTTAGTACCCATCATCAACTATGCAACTGCTGTGCATCAGCAACGGTCACGGAGAAGATGTCATTGCTATCCGAATTTTACAGGAACTCAACGCTAGCCCAGATGCGCCCGAATTCGCTGCATTGCCGTTAGTGGGTGAAGGTGCAGCCTATCGGCAATTGGATATTCCCATTGTCGGACCGGTGCAAACCATGCCCTCTGGTGGTTTTATCTATATGGAAAGGCGTCACCTGCTGCGGGATGTGCAGAGTGGTTTGTTGAAATTGACATGGGCGCAATTGAAAGCGGTTCGCCGTTGGGCGAAACGCGGTGGGGTTATTTTAGCGGTGGGGGATATTGTCCCGCTTTTGTTTGCGTGGTTAAGTGGTGCCCCCTACGCCTTTGTGGGAACGGCTAAATCGGAGTATTATCTGCGGGATGAAGCGGGATGGTTACCGAATCGTCAGCGTTGGGAAGGATGGTCTGGTTCGGTGTATTTGCCGTGGGAACGTTGGTTGATGAGTCGCAAGCGCTGCAAGGCGGTGTTTCCGAGAGATAAACTGACAACAGAAATTTTGCAAAAATGGTCAATTCCGGCATTGGATTTAGGGAACCCGATGATGGATGGGATTGAACCGGAACAGCCAGAACCTGTATTTTATGAACCTGATGCTGAACAAAAAGAGATGCAGCGTCCTTTGGTGGTTGCACTATTACCGGGTTCCAGAATGCCAGAAGCCTACCAGAATTGGCAGAAAATCGCCCTAGCCGCAAATGGGTTATTGGAGGCTTATCAGGAACGATCTGTGGTGTTTCTCGGCGCGATCGCACCCGCTTTAAGTCTTGACCCCTTACAAGAAACGTTGACCGGGTATGGCTGGCGTCAGCAGCCTCTGGAAGCCATCGACGTGAATCTGAAGTTGAATGATCCGAGTGCGATCGCGTTTACTCAAAAGAATGGCATCGTGATATTAACCCAAGACGACTATACCCTGTGTCTGCTCAAAGCCGACTGCTGCATTGCCATGGCGGGAACCGCAACCGAACAATTTGTCGGATTAGGAAAACCTGCGATCGCAATTCCAGGAACAGGTCCTCAATACACCCCGGCTTTTGCTGAAGCCCAAACGCGACTATTAGGACCCTCCTTAATATTAGTCGAACAACCGGATCGAGTTGCTGAAGTCTTGCAGCAGTTGTTACGAGATCCGGATCGCTTACAACTAATTGCTGAAAATGGTCGCCGTCGTATGGGTCAATCCGGTGCAGCGCGACGCATTGCCGATTGTTTGATGGAACGGTTTGAGAAATAATTCTAACCTTTGAAAGATGTTAGTTTGAACCAAACTATTGTATTCCTAAACAGGAGATTCAATAAAAACCCGATCAAACTCATGCCCAATCTTGTCGAGACTGCCATCAACGTATTCGCGGGAGTCCTCGCCCTCAACGATAGTAGGGCGAGGAGGAATAGCGGGATGCCGAAAGAATGAAGGCATCCAATTTTTTTACGCTACGCATAAGCCGTTATTTCTCCTGATTAACTCGACTTTACTCGGAGCAAATTGCCCAATTCGTTTCCATGTGTAGTCGCAAACGGAAATATTTTTGGTCTTTTTGGTATCGGTAAACCCACTGACGTAGCCAATGTAAACTTTCCCGGCTTTCTCTGCTCTGACCCAATCACCAATCCTCACTCCAAATGGTGTGATTGTCCCACCCTTACGCTTTCTTACCCCTGACTTATCCGGTACTTCAAAGTGTAATTGACGACGGAAGAATCCATACTCTTTTCCCCGTTTCACTGCACCAGGACGAGTGATAATTTTAAACGGGGGAGGGGTCACGGTAACGCTACCCTTGTGGATATAACCATGGGAGTTAGAACCAATGAATGGGACATATTTGATGAAATACCCGCAAGCCAACGTCACTCCATCAACCGCGTGGGTCTCCGGTTTAGCTATGGACTTGTTAACTTTATCTTTCTCTAACCCTAGTTGAGTTCGGAGTTGGGATGTGCCATTCCCGTCCTTTTGCCAACCTTCACGAACATAAACGGGGGCGATTTTTTCCATTTGAGATATTGCCCAATTTTGCCCAGTCATCACCGGAGAGAAACCCTTACCCGACTTGGCACGCTTACGCTTAGTTTGGTCGATGTCGGCTCTAACCCGTTCATACCCAATCGCAGTTACTGGGAAAATTTTCGCTAGCTCTTTGACTACCCGTAACTCCAACTGTCGAGAAGCTTTGATGGATGGGGGTATTTTGTGACCTTTACGATTGTCAAACCTGCATTGCCGATGGTTACGTTGCTTGAATGGGACATTCCGGTTAATCCGTCGCGCTCGTCGCCCCCGTCGCAACATGGCGCGGGTTTCCATCCGTTTCTTGACCCGCCCAAATGGGAGGATAAGGTGTAGTTGTAGCAGGGTACATTTAGCGGACTGAACACCGACGCCGGAATAAGATTTACCCGGATCGACTCCTACCGCGATTGGCTGGACTTCCTCAGCCGATGGTGGTGTGGTGAGTTGGACATAGTAAACGCCTAGGTCTGACCATTTCCCCACTGCCTTGCCTTCTTTGACCCACCGTCTAGCCCTAGAAGGCTTGGTGGGCATTAAAGGTTTTCCTTCTTTGCTAACAACCGGAACACGATTCATAGAGATAATCCACTCGTGTAAATGTTTACGTCTCTTAAGGCATTGGTAAGGGTGTGTCCTGGACTTACCCAGTGTCTAGAGATTCCTAGACCTACATCTAAGCCGAACTAGAGAATCGTTCGGAAGTGGTTATCCCCTACCAACTCATGCCCTATTCATGACTTCCTGGCAGGTGCCCTCTGCCAATCCCCGTCCTCACGAAGTAGGGCGGGGTTCATGAACGCTGGTTCATTCAACACCCTAGTCAAGGCGGTTGAGGCTGCCAATTTAGTCGATACTCTCAAGAGTCCTGGTCCCTACACCGTTTTTGCGCCTGTTGATGAGGCATTTGCGAAACTGCCAAAGGGAACCTTAGACACACTCTTACAGGATATCCCCAAACTCCAGAAAATTCTCACCTATCATGTTGTCTCCGGAGATGTCAGAAGCGATAACCTGGTCGAGTTAAAAGAAGTGCCAACCATGGAAGGCTCAGTATTAGCAATTGATACATCCAGTGGTTATAAAGTGAATCAGGCTATTATTGTCAAGCCCGATATCCTGGCGGATAACGGTGTGATTCATGTGATTGATTCAATTTTGATGCCAGCAATGATGTCCAGTTGAATTTTTTATGTTGCGTAGTTTGTTACTAATTAGTTAGTTTGAATACCCAAAACTTTACCGAGGAATAGTTTTGGGTATCCTCTCAATATTTTCAGTTGTTGTTAGTGGTGATCAGCCGTCCTAATCTGCTTTCATTCGCTTACGTTTTGCAGCAAAGAAACCACCCAAGCCAAATAGTCCTAATAATGTGGTAGGTTCCGGTACAGATGCGATATCAGATTCGTCACCAAATTCTTCCGATGGATCTGTAGGAGAAGATGGTTCTTCTGCCACAGGTGGTTCAGGTTCGGGTTCAGAATCAACAGGTAACAAAGCGATCGGTTCGGGTACAGAGTCGATTGGAGCGATTGAATAGTCGAAAGATACTAAACCTGGCTCTACAGAGTCGTCATCCCCAAGAGACATTGCTGTTTGGGTCAAACCGCCGCTTATTATCAAATTAATATCAGAAGAGGAAAATAAAGAAGCGCTAGCATTCCCGTTAAACAAGACACTACAGGTACTCTCTAGACAGCTTTTTATATTGGTATATTCATAGTTACCTGCAACAATTTCATTATCTCGGTAAAAGACATCAAACTCAGAGAGCAAATTGTTTTGGGAATCTAGAACAGAACCCTGAAAGTTAATATCATCGATCAATGGTAAAAAGACACTAGGTAAGAGTTCCTCTAAATAGTCCTCAACATGACTAAGACCAACAGTTAACTCTTCATCTTCTGTATCAGATAACCGACCATGGGCATTATCGACAATAATTGTACTGTCGAAATCTACCTGTTGTGGATCAAGGAGCGCTTGAAGATCTGGTGGTAAAAATGAGGACACAAAGGGACTAACGTCTACGTCAAACGCAACAGATCCAGAGGAGTCAAATTTTGTCAAGTGAGCCGCTTCAGCCGGAGACATACCTACCACGCCGAGAGCCATAACTCCAGCTCCAGCAACTGCCATAGATAGCTTGTTCATGTCGATTTGCCGCTCTCCTACATTACATATACGTGTTCCCTCTTTAATCTATGGGATGTATAGACCTGATGAGGTAAAGTAACCGTGAAGTTTATATGAAGTTTTGATGAATTTTATGGATCGTCAAGTCGTGGGGAGGCGATCGCACAAAAACCGCATAAAAAAAAGCGAAGCATCCGCTGTGGTTATTGGCTCCTAGGTGAGTGCGAGTTATATCATGTTAACCTATCGTAGGGGCGGGTTTAGGGATTCAATTGGGCAGGTTACCGATAACTGAGCAACAAAACCCGCCCTTTATTCAAGGGTTATTGGCTTCGTTGACACGTTGAAAGGCTAAAGTTCCCTTACTACAAACAAGATGCGCCGCCGATGTGGATATTTCGTACCCGCACGGGGACACAAGCATGGGTCATTTGGGCGATTTGTATGGGTTCACCTTTACCACATAAATTTGTCCCACATTGTTGCCATTCAGATTTAGGTCCGATCGCGTCTACACTGTTCCAGAAGTCTGTGGTCATGGAATGATAGGTGACATCCTTTAACATTCCTACCACTTTGCCTTTTTCTATCTTCCAAAATGCATCGCCACCAAACTGAAAATTGCGCCGTTGCTGATCAATGGAAAAACTGCCAATGCCATCAATTAAAATACCATCTTCGGTATCGGCAATCATCTGGGCTAATGTCGCCGTATGACTTCCCCCCTCGACTCCCGGTTCTAAGCCTAAATTGGGAATGCGTACCATTGGCACACTTGACCAACTATCGGCAAAGGCACTACCATTGCTACTGCCTCGCCCTAAGCGATAGGCAGTTTCGCGATCGGTAAGATAATCCACTAAAATTCCATCCTTGACAACGTACCACTCTTGTGATGGTACGCCCTCATCATCATACCCCATGGTACTACGTCCCCCCGGTTGGATGCGATCGGCTTTGAAATTGACCCAAGGTGCGGCATACTGGAGTTTACCGAGTTTATCAGTTGTCGCGAAACTGGTGCCAGCAAAGTTGGCTTCATAGCCGTATACTCGATCTAATTCTGTGGGATGTCCGACGGATTCATGAATCGTCAACCACAGGTTTGTTGGTTTCAGAATTAGCGTGGTGCGGATACCTGAGGGACTTTTTGGCGCATGGACTTTTTCAATCGCTTCTTCCGCCACCCGTTCCACTTGAGAGAGTAAATCGGCTCGAATAACGTGTTCATAGCCCTTATTCAGAGGCGGACGTTCATAGCTACGATTTTGAGCATCTCCATTGGCGATCGCAGTACAGCCAAATCCAGGATACGTCCGATACAGCGTTTGGTGAATCAGCGAACCTTCTGTGGAAGCAAAGGTCTTATCTTCCTTGGTAAATTGTAAATAAGAATACGCCTTTTTAATCCCCCGTTCCCCATAACTCAGCAGTTGGTCATTAATGTGCAACAGTAAATCGGCTTTTTCCGTAATCGGGATACTAAAGGGGTCAATATCCATCGGAGTGATGTAGGTATCCTGATAGGCGGCGACAGGAACCAGTTGCACCCGTGTTTGCTGAGACAGGCGACTTCCCTTGGCGATTTCCACGGCTAAGGTAACAATCCGTTCCACCTCTGCGGGCGTTTTATAGGGACTCGCCGCAAAACCCCACGCCCCATCCAGTAACACCCGCACCCCAAAGCCAGCACTAACATGATCAGACAATTGACTCAGAGAGCGATCGCGGGCATAAAGATTTTGATGGCGGTAGGTACAAAATCGGACATCGCCGTATTCACAGCCTGCTTGACGAATCAAATCAATCGCCAGTTGAGCCAAATCCGTTGCGGTGGTGATGGGGGTGAGTGCTTGTACCATAGTCAGTTGTTAAATCCGTTGTTGAAATGTAGGGTAGTACCGACGTGCGCCCTATTTAAAAATGTGCGCCTTATTTAACCATAAACTTTATTCCACCGTTTTATCTGTGTCACACCGCCATTGCCAGGAGAAGAGTTACATCAATTGACGCTCTAACCATTGTTGCTCAACGTCAGACAGAGTGGGTGGAGGAGGTGGTTCATTGTAGTTAATCGACAAATCATACGCCGCTTCATCATAAACCTCTCTCATGATTGTCGGCGCATCTAACGCCACATCTGCATCAGGAAATCTTAAAGGAACCGGAATGATGGGTAACGTATCCTCTAGCCTCAACGTCCAGATATCCATAACACCCGAATGAGAACGAGTCAGCGCGATCGCATAAGCGACATCGGGCAAGTTAGGATGACTAAATGGGCGGATTCCACGACGCAGCAAATCAAACTCCAACAGATGAACTCCCGCTTGGTAGAGACGTTGGCGCTTCTGGCGGTAAGCGGTTAAACCGGGTTCGCGTTTATTCGCAGGTGAGATAATCTCAATACTCGTCACCAGAAGATTCTCCGCCGTATCTCGAATCTCAACTGTCGCCAGCCGTACCGGAACAGGTTGCAGCATGGGTAAGGTTAGGGAGGCGGGGGTAATGGTTAAGGTACTCGAACTCGCCGACGTATACGGGGTGGTTGTCTGCTTTCCTTGTCGCTGACGAACCTGCATCACCTCAACATCTGGGTATAAAATGCCAATTTCGCTTTCTGGGAATCGGTCTTCAGCCACATACACTTCCAATCTAGCCGTATAACGCGGACGCAGTTTAGGGGTTAACTGCTGGCGAATCTTACTGGCAAGGGCATGATGAACATCGGGCCACAGGTATCCTTCGAGGTAGGGGTCCATTCCCGGAAACGGTGAAGGCATGGTGATGGAATAGTTTGGGGCGTCTGCTTATTTTAAGCTGAGATCCCCGACTTCTTCAAGAAGTCGGGGATCTGTTCAAGGAAGTTATGAACAAAGTTGAGTAGAAAGTTCCGCCATCATCGTCTCCAGTTCAGGTGAGGGATTATCTACCCGATAAACTTCTTGCAACGCATCTGACCAAAGTTGCTGTTTGGTAAAATAGTTAGCTCGTTCCAATGCCATTTCCTCAGTCGTTGCCCCTTTTTCCCTCAGTTGTGCTGCTAAAATAATCAATCGCACCCGAATGCGATCGCGCTGTTTGCCATCTAAGACGGTAAAGGGTATAAATCGTATAGGTTGGCTATCGTCTGCCTGATCAAACATAACCCAGTGGTAAGCTTGACCAGGTTCTAAGGGTTCTCCTGTATAATTGACACGATTCACCCTTTGCCTATCATTAGCTGCAATCGGTTGACGCCAGATTATCTGCTCACTATTTGCCTGACGAATACCGATGCCACCGATTTTTCCTTGCCAAACGAATAATGGACGATTCTGCCAAAGTGTGACTGAATTTCTGCGGTATTCTGGTGTGATTAGGCAAAGTTCAACGGGTCGCGAACCTAAGGGCGGATCGTCCCGGCGATTTAACAAATCTTGGCGAATTGTTCTCCAGGATACATCAGGATGAATCGGAGCGGTTAGGGCTAGTTTTGCCGAGGATAAAACCAGACAAGTTGTTAGTAGCAAAGACTGTATTCTTTCAAGCATCACTATTTAATCGTCTCCCCAATACAGGTAAGGCGTAAATCCAAATTGTAACCGATGGTAAAAAGAAAGGAATTAATAAAGCAGCAGAAATATAAACCTGTAAGCCAATGATGCCATAGATAGCGGTGGCACTGGTTAATAGTACCAACCAATACCATAGCCGAATTTGTCGGCGTTCACTGATGATTAACACCATTCCTTTCCCCAGAAAAGCGGCAATCCCAACCATCCACAAATCGGGAATCGGAATCACTAATCGTTGAGTTAGTAAATGGTGCATGGTATAGGCATGTGCCTCACCCCCTGTAAATACGGGTGGATAATTCAGTTGCGGATTTTGCGATCGCCAATAGTTTACAGCCAGGGGAATGGGAAAGTTATCACTCCCTCCATCGGTTACCCCAGCTTGGTCATATCCGCCCGCCGCAATCAGGACAACTTGCTGGTTTAATTGTGCCGCTGTTGGTGCATTCTCGGTATTTTCCAGTAACTCCCAAGCGGCAATTGTTTGATAGGCATAATCGGGGGGAAGGGAAAAATCAATAATTGGGTATAACCAAAGCTGTTGGAAATTTCGCGATGGATTCGTAATGGCAGGAAGGCGCAACGGATGCAAAAATTCCGTGAGGGGATTGGGTGCAGGATTGTTGTCTAAATAGTGAATGAATCGGGTGCGAAAACTTGCCGATGAATCCGCCTCGGTTAATCGCTGCGGTTGGGGTAAATTCGGAGCAGGGGTTTGATTGGCGGCGTGGGCGAGGGCTAATAAATAGGCAAAGGAACAACTATCGGCACAATTGGTATTAGGGGGGAGAAGTTTAGTGTACCAAAGCGGTGCATTGATATAAGCCTCTAAACTCCAATTGGGGTGAGCGAGACTATCAATTATTCCTAGTTCTTCGTTCCCGGTTTTTACCGAAGCAAAGACTAACCAGGTTTGTTTTTTGTCAATGGATTGCTGAATAGACTGCGCCAGAACCTCATCTTCATCGGTGGGACTATCTAGGAGATAATCTAACCCAATCACTTTGGCATCTAAGGCGGTAAGCTGATCAATAAGACGGGCTAAATAGGTGCGGTCAATGGGATTAATGCGTCGTGCATCAATATTAGCCTGGATGAGAGACTCGCGGTCAATATGCACTAAAAGAACAGGGGGAGATTTATCTGGGGGAATCTGTTCAGTAATATTTCGATAAACCGACTGCATCCAAACCCGCCGTTCCAGTAGAAAATCTTGCACCCCAGGGCGTAAACTAAGAAACATGAGAACCAAAAGTGCGATCGCTTCGGGTTTCGTCGGTAACCAACGTTTTACCCGTTGCTTCCAGCCTGTGGGTTCTAGGCGAAATGGGGGGGCGTCAGGATGGCGAAATAGGGAGGGAACCAGATAGGCGCTAGGATAGGTGAGATGCTTTTCTAATTTGAGATACCGACAAGCCGCCCGCAGGGATTCTTGCACATCATGAAACTGGGCTAACCGTTGCAGAAACTGCACCAGGAATTCTTGGGCGACTTGATTGTGAATCGGTTCTCGCATCACCGCCACCTGGGGAAAGCCTAAATCAATCAGGGAATGGGCTAAACTGAGTCCATTACAGGAATTAAACAGGGCAAACTGTAAGCCGCGTTCCTTGGCGATTTTCAGCGGGGTGGCGATTTCACTGAAATTCAGAGACACTCCCGGCGCGATCGCAAACTCTCCGCCGGTTAATATGGTTTCATTACTATGACCTGCGAAAAATAAGATATCCCAGCCGCGTTCATCGGTAATCTGCTTGACAATTTTCCTTTTTAATGCATCCGTTTCTTGTCCCGGTTGCCAACCGACAAACACAACCTCAGCAATTCCCGTGAGCGATCGCACCGCCTCTTGATCCGCGTTAAAATTTAATCCGGTATCATCTCCCCAAATCACCAAAACCCGCGCCCGTCGCCGCCGCCTGGGTGTCACGGTAGTGCCTTGAATCGTCAGAGGTGTCCGCAGAATCTGAATTTGAGATGGTACCGCAAACTCCGTGCCAATTTCCCAAGCTTCCCAGGGTAATCGGGCGAGTTCTAGGGGATTACAGGTGATAAAGATTTCGATAATCGGGGTAGTATCTTTCATCCCCTGATCTCGCACCGCCTGAACGATACGAGAACGAAGTTCAAACAACTCCCCTCGCCGCAACCATTGATGAAACTCGTAGAGTAACTTTGCCTCAGCTTGAACCAGTTTAGCGTGCCAATCGACGGGTGGTTTCCTCAAGTTCCCCATCTGAGACACCCGCCCTCGCAGCGCCTGCTTATAGAAACTCAGATAGACTGAACTCCACTCCTGATACAGTGTGGTTAGGGTTTCCGGATAGGGTACAGTCACACCAATTAGTTGTCCTCGTCCCCAGGACAACTCAAACAGACACGCCTGTTCGACGCGCTGCACTTTGAGATAGAACACAAAACGGTTGGGAGTCATAGTCGATGAAATCGCCAATTGGCAACCACGATGCCTTGTGTATTGATTCTATCTCTCAGCCTTGAGGGGGATATGCAATTTGACGATTCCCACCTCTGGGATGAAGACAGGGCGCGTCAGCTAAGACGCATTTAAATTGGGTATTAGTAGCGAGCAAGATGCTCACACTACAAGAATTTCCTATTGTTGACAATAACGTTTAAATGATGAACAGCTTATTTGTAAGGTGGGCAATGCCCACCCTACATGAGACTGTGTATAAATCCTGTTACTGTTATCGTTGGAGTACACTCTATCGTACCCCGACAAACAATAAATGGATCAAATCCTTACTCGTAAATCCAAGGGTTAATGGTCGGTTGCCAGCTTACCAGTTCCTCCTCCTTAAACCAGAGCTTAATTTCATTTTGAGCGGTTTCTAACGCATCCGAACCATGGATGAGGTTGCGACCAACCGTGACGCCAAAATCACCCCGAATCGTTCCGGGTTCAGCGCTGAGGGGATTGGTTGCACCAATGATTTTCCGGGCGGAGGCGATAATCCCCTCCCCTTCCCAAACCATGGCCACAACCGGACCAGAGGTGATGAATTCGATGAGTCCAGCAAAAAACCCCTTGTCTTTGTGAACCGCATAATGTTGTTCAGCCAATTCCCGGCTAACACTCATCAGCTTGAGTCCCACCAGGGTAAAGCCTTTGGTTTCCAGGCGTTGGATGATTTCACCCACCAGATTACGCTGGACGCCATCTGGCTTAATCATCAGAAATGTCCGCTCCAAGTTTCTCTCCTCAACATTTTTCACAAATTACCAAACCCAGATTAGACCATATTCGTGTCCATCGCCCAATCAGACAGTTTGTAGTTGCGCTTTAGCGCCATAAATGGGAAGAACTGACGTATAAATACTGATATGTAGCAACCACCATAGCGGTTAGGACACATCATTTAGTAGAGACGTTCCGGCGGAACGTCTGGAACAACAGTTAGGAACGTCCTAATCGAGGTGTCTACTGCTATAACTGACAACAAACCCTTAACCAGGGTGCCATTCGACAGAGGAAATACGCACGCGAGAGACGTTCCATGGAACGTCTCTACAAATTCTGGTGTGATTATTATCTGTTTGTTTACTTGGTCTTGGTTTGCCCTTTAGCCTGTTCTAAGGCAATTTCCTTCAGCGCTTGGTAAGAATTGGAATTCGAGGTTCCTTCAATTGCCTTCACGGCTAAATCTTGCACCTGTTTCAGCGCCGCATCCAGTTGTTGGGAGAGGTTATGAATTCGGGCTTCCTGATTTTCAATGGTTTCTTGCAGCGATTCAATCCGTAGGTCGTAGAAGCGCTTTTGTCCGTCGATTTCTAACTGTTGTAAATCTGCCTTAACTTTAACTTGATTATTCGCGATCGCCTTTCCTTGTTCTTTGGCTTTCTTCACCGCCGCTTCTTTTTCCTGGTCAAAGGCGTCTACCTTCGATTTTAACTCATCAAACCGCTGCTCCTGTTGTGCGATCGCCTTTTCTCGTTCCTGCCATTGCTGTTGTTGCGCTTGATTGGCTTCTTCTAGTTCTTTGTACAGGGTTTTCTGCTGCTGTTCGTAAGCATCCTGATCTAAGTTACGACGTAATTCCAAATCATACTTGTACTCTTGCTCCTCCCGTTTCCGACTCCTTTCATAGTCTTCATTCCGCTCCTTAATTGCCTGTTGATGTTCAGCTTGCTCTTTTTGCCAAGCTTGACGCAAGTCCTGAATTTCTTGTTCTAATTCCTCTCGCTGTTGACTGAGTTCGGCTTCAAAGGCTTTGGAGTTTTCTTCATAAGTTTCAATTAAATCATCCAGCGTATCTTCTTCAATTTCATCTAAATCATATAAAGCTTCAAGCTGTTGGATTTCTTCGGCAACGGCTTGGCGCAATTCTTGTAACTTCGCCGCTTCAGTCGTGAGTTTTTCCGATAACTCACTCACCGCTCCCCCAAATCCAACTTGCAACTCAACCAAGCAATCCATTGTCGCTGTCATTTTATCAGAAGCGGTAGACAGCTTTTTACTCACGATTCCAGAGTGCTGACTATTTGGGGATGCGCCGTTATTTTTGACCTCTTTCTGAAGTTGTTTCAGTTTACTTTCTAGCTCTTTCCGCTCTTTCCATAATTCTTCATAAGATTCGAGAATTTCAGCTTTGGTGTTTTTGCTATTGGGTTTGCTTGCCATAATTATTACCTCGGATATTCTGAATCGTGATGGATGATTAGTTAATGGTTGGGTCAGGGCGGGTTTAATTACGTTATCGGTTTTGTCCAAAACGTTATCGGTAAAACCCGCCCCTACAGAACGGGTCTAGGCTTTGCTTTTTTCTGCATTATTAACGTTTGTAGAACTATCAAAGGCTCTCATCGCTAATGCCTGAGACTGTTTGAGACTATCCTGTAACTGAGCATAGAGTTGATTAATTTGTTCACTCTGCTTTTGAATCGTTTCCTCCAGAGACTGAACTTTGAATTCATAACTTTGTTTCGTACTTTCCCATTCTTTCTCCAGTAACTCCGCTTTAACTTTAGCGTCTTGGTGAACGTCTTTAATCGCCTCTTCCCTGGCTTTCTTCACCGATTCGTCCAAGTCTTTGGGGAAGTTATCGACTTTTTGCTGATACTCTTTAAATAAAGGCTGACGTTCTTGCAGGATTTTTTCCCGTTCTGACCAATGTTTTTCTTTTTCTTGGTTGACTTCGCGCAGTTCTCGTTCTTGGTTACGTTTTAAGGTTTCATATTCATCAGCCTCAATTTTGCGCTGACGTTCTAGTTGGTAAGTATAGTCAGATTCTTGCTGTTGTCGCTCTTTGGCTAAGGATTCAGCTTCTTCCTGAACCTTCTGCTCAAAGTCCGCCTGTTCTTTTAACCAGGATTTGTGCTTATCTGCTTTATCTTTCTCAATTGACTGACGCTGTTCTGTGGTGGTTTGTTCAAGACGTTTCAGGTTTTCTTGGTGTTCTTGGGTGAGAATATGCAAAGCATCAGCGACGACGCGAATTTGTTGCAAGTATTGTAATTGCTGCGTTTCTACCTGAATGGCTAACTTGAGTTGATCCCCTTTTTCCGATTCGGTGGTTAATTTTTCTGAGAGTTGATTAATAATTGTGCCAAAGTCTAATTGTAAATCTGCTAATCCTTTGACAATACTATCAACGGTGTAGGTTGAGGCGACGTCTAGAACCTGTTGATTTTTCTGTTTTTCGGCTTCTTCTTCCTTCGTGGCGATTTTGGAGTCAATGGTTTTGCGTTGGTTCAGGATTTGCTCAAAGGCTTTAAATATTTGGTCTTTGCTGTCTTTTGTTGCAACCACAATTAGTCTCCTTATTCTCAATAACGTAAATTAACTCGCGATCGCATGTTCCCTAGGTTAGCCTTTAGGGTTTGGGTATGGGTGTGATCTGGGTGTTTAGGGCTGTTCACTGGACTCGCGATCGCCTAGTTCGTGTTTAGTACACTTGTACTATAAACAGTATATTCAGATTCTTCTACGACTGTCAAGTCCAGCCAACAGCACTCAGACAGCGTAAATTAGAGAGATATTGAGAATTTGCCGAAATTTAGCAGATACAGCAGATTTGGTGGTTGATGAGGTACAGCCTTAAGCAAGATCCCCGACTTCTTGGAGAAGTCGGGGATCTGTCTGTGTACCTGTAGGGACACGACATGTCGTGTCCCTACTCTGAATCTATGGATATGTTCTAACCTAACGAGGAGAATAAAGTCCTGGTGCATAAGCTTCTAACACTTTACCCGTGCGGAAGCAGTTGATCATCAAGTAATCACATGCTGGACATTGAGTATTAGAGATATTCGTTTTAAAACAGTATTCTCGTTGAGCTTTACTGCCACAATTCGGACAATGTATTTCTTGTTTTATCTGCATTTTGTAAGGGGTTTTATGACAAAAAATGATTTAATTTAACCACTTAAATTAAATTTCCATGATTAAATTATGCCAAAGATTTAAACAAAATTTTGCTTTCTTAATACTTGCTTAATCTTCACTGAATCTTTACATTTGGCTATTGGATTCTACCGTTGCCGATGCAGACAGACCCATCTATCGGGCGAGGGAGGTTGTTTCGTCAAATGTTAAGAATAGTAAATAGAACCAGGATGGACTCAAGGTCAGGAACCCCACGCCTAAAGGCGGGGGCTTGGAATTGAGCCGCAACCTTACCAACCAACCCCAATTGCCGATGAAAATCTTCAGAACCATGGAAGCGCAACAACGCAGGAACCTACTCGCTCTATTCGCGGCGGGTCTTCTGTTTTGGTCAAGTTTAGCTTCGATGCTACCAGCATTACCCCCTTACATTGAAGACATGGGGGGAACAACGCAGCAAGTCGGGATGGTGATGGGCGGCTTTGCGATCGGGTTGTTGATGTTTCGACAACGGTTGGGACATTTAGCCGATCAACATAGCCGTAAACTGGTGATCCTGATTGGTACGATTGTGGTGGCGATCGCACCGCTAGGTTATTTGTTTGCGGATTCGATTGTCTGGTTAATGGCAATCCGGGTCTTTCACGGGATTGGTTTAGCGGCATTTACGACAGGCTATATCGCCTTGGTGACCGATTTGTCACCCGTAGGTCAACGAGGAGAGTTAATTGGCTATATGAGTCTGGTGACGCCCTTGGGTATGGGATTAGGTCCAGCCTTGGGGGGATTGCTGGAGGCTCAAGCGGGTTACACCGCGTTTTTTCTATTTTCTGGGGGACTGGGTTTCTTGGCGTTTGTTTGTGCTAGCCAGGTGAGGGAACCTGAGCGAATCCAGGGAGCCAAACAAAACACACCTAAACTAACCTTCAAAGGATTCTGGCAGCTATTGGTGAGTCCCCGGCTGCGGATTCCGGCTGTGGTTTTGCTTTTGGCTGGGTTAGCATTTGGTGGGGTGAGTACATTTGCGGCGTTGTATATCCGAGCCACAAATGTTGATTTAAATCCGGGCTGGTTTTTCACGGCGGTGGCGATAGGGAGTTTCGGGATGCGTTTAATCGCGGGGCGGGCGTCTGATCGGTATGGGCGAGGCGTGTTTATTACCGGGAGTCTGATTGGCTATGGATTCGCCTTAACCCTGTTTTCTCAAGCGCAAACCCCACAAGCCTTTTTGCTGATTGGTTTAATTCAAGGATCAGGGGCGGGGATTTTATTACCTTTGATGATCGCCTTAATTTCCGATCGCTCCGGTGCCCATGAACGTGGGCGCGTGTTCTCGGCTTGTATTGCGGGGTTTGATTTAGGGATTGCGATCGCAGGTCCGGTTTGGGGTACGATCGCTGAACCTCTGGGCTATCCCAGCATTTTTCTGGGCGCAGCGGGTTTGATTGTCTTAGCTGTGATTATTTTCACGACTCAATCGAGCAAAACCTTATCTCATTCCCTCAGATTTGCTGTAGGGCGGGAGCGAGATATTTATGTTTATCGAGAGGTCGAGTCTTAGATTCCCTGACCAATGACAAATGACCAATCATTGATAAAATAGAGAACCGTTAGTGAAAGTAGCAATGACTCCATCTCCTTCGTACTCTGATCCGCAGTTACTTAAGAGCGATTTAGCGGCACTTATTGAGCGACTGCCAAATCTGACTAATGAAAAATGGATTCAACGTGCTTTAGGCGTACTGGTGCGACTGACTCAGGAGGAGATTGATCGCCTGGACTGGAAAATCCTCACGGCGACGTTAGAGGATATGGAATCTGCCTTTCAAGTATTCTATCCCTATCGTCACGTCCGCAAGGTTACGATTTTTGGTTCAGCCCGGATTGATCCTCAGACACCTGAATATAAACTCGCCGCCCAGTTTGCCCGCTATTTGACCCAGCACGGTTTTATGGTGATGACAGGTGCTGGCGGTGGCATTATGGAAGCCGGACATTTAGGTGCTGGCGCGAAAAATTCCTTTGGTTTGAATATTCAGCTTCCCTTTGAGGAAACAAATCCGTTTATTCAGGGAGATCCGAAACTGATTCGGTTTAAATATTTCTTTACTCGCAAACTATTCTTCCTCAAAGAAAGTGACGCGATCGCACTTTTCCCCGGTGGCTTTGGTACGCAGGATGAAGCCTTTGAATGTTTAACCCTCTGTCAAACCGGGCGACTTGAACCGGTGCCATTAGTCTTGATTGATCGCCCTGGTGGTACATACTGGCACGATTGGGATGCCTATCTTCGCAAGCATTTAATTCAACGAGGGTTAATCAGCCCGGAAGATACGAGCCTGTATACGGTGACGGATAATCTGGATGTGGCTTATGAGGCAATTCATCAGTTCTACAGTGTCTATCACTCTAGTCGTTACGTGGGCGATCGGTTCGTGATGCGGCTTAAATCAGAGTTGTCTGATGCTGAGGTTGAACAGCTTAATGCTGAGTTTAGTGATATTGTTGTCAAAGGTCAGATTGACAAGAGCAACGCTTTACCGGAAGAACTTCCGGATGAAACAGCGGATTTGCCCCGCTTAATTTTTTACTTTAACCGCAAAGATTCTGGACGTCTCTATCAACTGATCGCTCGAATTAGTGAAATGGCGGCTGCATCCCCAGAAACAACCCATCCTGAACGTAAATAGGTAAGTAGGTGGGGACAATTACAGTGAACGGTGGAGTTCGTCATTCGTCATTCGTCATTTTTCATTTGTCATACTCGCTTCGCGAGAAGCAAGCTACGTCATTTGTTGATTGTTCATGGTTCATGGGTAATCCTCTTCCCCTGCTTCCCCATCTTCCCCATCTCCCCCATCTTCCCCATCTTCCCCATCTTCCCCAGCTCCCCCTGCTCCCTCAGCTCCCCCTGCTCCCCCAGCTCCCCCTGCACCCCCACTCCTCCGCTTCTTTTATTCTTGAAACAGATAATGGGAGAAAAAGGAATGAACCCAATTAAAATTATATTTTTCAGAGGAAATAATATAATTATTTTTATTCTTTCAAACAAGTAATTGCTTTTATTATCCTTTTATTAATCTTTAAAATAACTTTATCAAAAAATGATGACACTTCATATTCTGCTTGCCAGAATAGCTATTAGTGGTACCTGCGGATAGCAAAAAAATGTCCGAGCAAACATTATTGTAGCTGCCAATTCCTGCTCTGAGAACAAATCACTGCTTTTGTTCTTGCTTAATGCGCTCACTAATAGGAGTTAAAGAATGACTTTTGCTGTAGATTTTGATATTGCCAACGATTGGGGAAGTGGCTTTACCGCGAATCTAGAAATTGCCAACAATAGTTCCAGCAATGTAAATGGTTGGACTCTGGAGTTTGAAGCTCCCTTTGAAATTACGAATATCTGGGGTGCGGAAATTGTTAGTCAAGACGGCAACCGTTATACAGTTCGCAACCTCAGTTATAACGGCACGCTAGCGGCTGATGGTACGGTCTCTTTCGGTTTTAACGGTAGTGGCGACAGTATTGAACCAACAGGTTATAGTCTCAATGGAGAATCCATTGGCACGTCTCCATCCATACCGACGCTTTCTGTTGATGATGTAACCGTTACTGAAGGTGACAGTGGTACGGTTGCGGCTGAGTTTGTCGTCAACCTGTCCGAAGCCAGTGACCAAGAGGTGACGGTTGAGTATGGGACTGACAATGACACAGCCACGGCGGGGTCTGACTACACCGCTCAATCGGGTACACTCACCTTTGCGGCGGGAGAAACCTCTAAAATTGTCAGTGTGCCTGTAATTGGGGACACGACGGTGGAGAGCAATGAAACCTTCAGACTTAACCTCTCCAATCCCAGCAACGGAACGATTGCTGACGCTCAAGGGGTGGGTACGATTAACAATGATGACTCCAGTACTCCTCCAGCCAATACCCCCATCCGGATTGAAGCGGAAGACTATATCAGTTTCTTCGATAAAAGCTCAGGTAACACAGGGGGGGCGTTTCGCTCTGATGATGTAGATATCCAAGCCACTACCGATTTGGGTGGCGGCTTCAATGTTGGCTGGATTCAGCAAGGGGAATGGTTAACCTACGATGTCAACATTCCTGAAGCCGGAACCTACGACATTGTTGCTCGTGTTGCCTCAGCGCAGTCAGGGACACGCAGTTTAAAGGTTTCGGTTGGGGGTGAAAGTGAAACCCTGAGCTTTGGCGGAACAGGGGGATGGCAAAATTGGACGGATGTGACGGCTCAAGGGGTGAACCTCTCCGCTGGGAGTCAGCAACTGCGCCTGGATATGCTCTCCAACTCGTTTAATGTGAACTACATTGATATTGTCCCCAGTACCAGTTCACCCACGCCACCAACCCTTTCAATTAATGATGTCAGCCTTACCGAAGGCAATAGTGGCACGAAAAATGCGACATTTACTGTCAACCTCTCAGAGGCGAGTACTCAAAGCGTCAGTGTGAATTACGCCACGGCGAATGACACAGCGACAGCGGGGTCTGACTACACCGCTGAATCTGGCACCCTGACCTTTGCGGCGGGAGAAACCTCGAAAACTATTAGTGTCGCTGTCACTGGAGACACGACGGTCGAGAGCGATGAGACGTTTAACGTTAATCTCTCCAATGCTAGTAACGCCACAATTGGAGACAGTCAAGGGGTAGGAACCATTCTCAATAACGATTCCTCCCAACCCCCTCCTCAGCAAGGGGACTTTAATTATGGGGAAGCGCTGCAAAAGTCTATCCTCTTCTACTATGCTCAACGCTCTGGTGACCTACCCGATACCAATCCTCTCCCTTGGCGCGGTGATTCGGCTCTAAACGATGGCTCAGATGTGGGACTTGACCTCACGGGCGGTTACTACGACGCAGGGGACCATGTTAAGTTCGGCTTACCCGGAGCCGCTTCAATGACGATGCTGAGTTGGGGCGCGGTTGAATACCAGGATGCTTATCAGCAAAGTGGACAATTTGAAGAGATTCTGGACTCCATCAAGTGGGGTACTGACTATATCCTCAAAGCTCATGTTACCGATGGTCAAGGGACGAAAGAGTTTTACGGACAGGTTGGAGACGGTAACATTGACCACGCTTTCTGGGGCGCTCCGGAAGACATGACCATGGAACGACCCGCCTATAAAATCGACCGCCAGAATCCTGGGTCTGATTTAGCCGGGGAAGCAGCGGCGTCTCTGGCGGCGGCTTCGATTGTCTTCCGAGGAGTAGACGAAGCCTACGCGGATACCCTACTACAGAACGCCGAACAACTCTACGATTTTGCCGACCAATATCGCGGCGTCTATACTGACGCAATTCCAGATGCGGGTCAATTCTACAATTCCTTCAGCGGCTTCCAAGACGAGCTAGTTTGGGGGGCTACCTGGCTGCACAAAGCAACTGAGGCGGCGGGTAGTACAGATACGACCTATCTCAACAAAGCCGAAAGTTTATACCAGGGAATTGGTCCAGGGTGGACGCAATCCTGGGATGACAAATCTTATGGTTCGGCTATCTTGTTAGCTCAGGAAACTGGGAAATCTGAGTATAAAGGTGATGTGGAAGGCTGGTTAAACTCCTGGCTTCCCGGCGGTAGCACCGCAACCTATACCGATGGTGGACTCGCATGGCTGAGTCAGTGGGGTTCTCTGCGCTACAGCGCCAATACCTCATTCCTGGCTGGCGTCTACGCCGATACGGTTAATGACCCCAATGGTCAATACTCGGATTTTGCTGAGGGACAAATTGACTACATTCTGGGCGATAATCCCCGCGACTTCAGCTACATGGTTGGTTTTGGTGAGGACTATGCACTCAATCCCCACCACCGTGCGGCTTCTGGAGTGACGAATATCAGTGATTCTCGCGATAATCTACACACCCTTTACGGGGCGATGGTCGGCGGTCCAGCTTCAGCCGATGATTTTGATTATGTCGATGAGCGCACGGACTTCATTCGGAATGAAGTGGCGATGGACTACAATGCTGGCTTAACCGGAGCGTTGGCTAGAATGTACGGAGAATTTGGCGGAGAAACGCTCGATACTATTTCGGGAGTCAATCTCGATAACTTGAATTCGTTGACCGTTGCCGATGTCGTCGCGTCCTAGAGAAAAATAAGCAGGATAGCTGAGCAATTATCCTGCTTGTTAATTTGGTTTGATTAGAAGTAATTAATAGGGCAATTCTACCGCACCGAGTCTTTCAAGTCAATAGCTGCGTTTCCTTAGGAGACGCGGCTTTTTCCGTTACATAAGACATACCCAGATTTGCCGAAAAGTGGACATTTCTGGCGCTTACTTCCAAGGGTTTCTCCATATTATTCACTAGGTAAAGGTGCAAAATCTGATTAATGCATCCGGTTACCCATTGTATCTGTGCAATTGGGTAGATATTTTATGGCATAATTAGGGATTATTATACCGTTGTCTAGAGAAAATTAAGGAAATAGACCTTACAACTGTCTTTGGTGAAGTTAGCGATGACAACAATTGGATTTAAACGCATGAGACTGAAATCCCATGCTCAGATTAAACGCTTGATTGATTTTCACGAGCAACGTATGAGGCAATTATCAAACACGGTCGATAAAAAGCATACCTGTCGATATTATGCGAATTCAGCATTCTTGCTTTGTGCTGTCAACCCTCTCGGTTCCTGCGAAGGCTGTCAGGAGTATGAACCGGAGGTAACGTCTGATTAGAGAGTTATCCGATAAAAACGGATTCTCTTTCCTACCCTATTTCTTATCAAATAGCAAGATATTAGATTCGGCTTGGCTACGATAATTTAGTTGATTCACACTGTAGGGGCGCACAGACGTGCGCCCTTTATTCAATTACGCCTCTAAACTCAAAATCTTCCCAATCGTTCAGTCTATTTGAAACCATTTATTGCTTGAATATTGGTGGGTTACGGCGGATATTTTATTAAAGGGTTATTGCCTGAATTAAACTCCCGCCTAACCCACCCTACGAGATTGAAAAATTTCCTAACACACCTGAGTCAGGGCGCAAGCCTTGCGCCCCTACGAGCGTTTGTCGTCAGCTAAACAAGCTTTTCTAGACTGCTTCGTGCAATTACGCACCTCGCTTATGCCAAAACCCAATTAACCAGCGTGCGAACTGGAAAACCTGTCGCCCCAGCATTATTGCACCCGTCTTCTTTATCTGCCCAAACCGGACCTGCGATGTCTAAATGCGCCCACGATGTATCCTTCACAAACTGCTTTAAAAATAGAGCCGCCGTGATTGAACCGCCAGCACGAGGACCGGTGTTTTTCATGTCCGCAATGGGTGACTTCATTCCCTCAAAATATTTCTCCTCCATCGGCATCTGCCAGAATTTTTCGCCCGCTTTTTCCGATGCGGTTTTGAATTGAGCCGCGAGGGTGTCATCGGTTGTCCACAGTCCACCAATATCATTACCGAGTGCTACGATACAAGCCCCGGTGAGGGTGGCTAAATCCACGATCGCGTCTAACTCCAGCTTTTCGGCAAACACCAACGCATCAGCCAGCGTCAGTCGTCCTTCGGCGTCGGTATTATTCACTTCAATGGTTTTGCCATTGGACGCCGTAAGGATATCACCGGGATGCAACGCATGACCACTAATCATATTCTCCGTTGCGGCACTAATAAAGTGAACCTCCACATCCGGCTTTAATTGACCAATTGCCTTGGCTGCACCGAAAGTAGCACCCGCCCCTCCCATATCCATTTTCATGGTTTCGATACCGCTACCTGAAACTTTCAGGTTCAAGCCACCGGAATCAAAGGTTAATCCCTTCCCCACAATCGCCAGTTTCCGACGCGGTGTTCCTTGGGGTTTATAGGTAAGATGAATAAACTTGGGTGGCATTTCTGAGGCTTGCGCCACACCCAAAAACGCGCCCATGCCTAACTTTTCGCATTCGTCTCGCTCTAATACTTCTAGCGTCATGCCATAGGCAGAGGCAATATCCTGGGCTGTCTGTGCCAAGGTTTGGGGAGTGACAGAATTCGGGGGGGCGGCGACTAACTCTCGTGCTAAGATTACCCCTTCACAAATGGCATTCCCTTGGTTAATCCCGGCTTGGACATCACCGAGTCCCAATAATTCAACCTGTTCGAGTTTCGCACCCTTATCTTCTGGTTCTGACTTAAAGCGATTATCCAGATGTAATGCTAGAGTAATCCCTTCGGCGATCGCCTGGGCGCTGAGGGCAGTATCATTATTCACCGCCGGGAGACTAACACCCAGAGTTTTACACTTTTGCTGCTTTGCCATCCGCGCGATCGCCGCCGCTGTCCGACGTAAACTGTCTACCGTTAGGTCATCCGATTTCCCCAACCCGACTAAAATAACTTTACGAACTGAGCTACCGGCACCCACACGAGTTACAGCACTACTGCCAACGCTTCCTTTAAACTCGGTTTCCTCAATCAGTTCCTTCAGCGTACCGGAGAGTTTCTGATCAAGCTGGGCTAAATCACCCGTTAACTCTACAGCATCTTCAAAGAATCCCAGTGCTAGGGCATCACCAGTCCAATCTACCCGTGGTGTATCCGTGGCTCGAATTTCCATTCCTTGGTTCTGTCTCTTATCTTTTACCTCATCTTTAGTATTGCATTAGTCATTAGTCAGGGAACAGGGAACAGGGAACAGGCAATAGGGAACAGGGCAAGGTAGAGTTTTGAGTTAACTTCCCCATCTCCCTCATCTCCCCCATCTCCCCCATCTCCCTCATCTCCCCTAGTCTTCTGCCTTCTGCCTTCTGCCTCCTGCCTT
Organism: Coleofasciculus sp. C1-SOL-03; assembly: GCF_040220555.1. Taxonomy (NCBI): domain Bacteria; kingdom Bacillati; phylum Cyanobacteriota; class Cyanophyceae; order Coleofasciculales; family Coleofasciculaceae; genus Coleofasciculus; species Coleofasciculus sp. C1-SOL-03. Next base: position 17,972 of record NZ_JAVJUO010000158.1, on the reverse strand, counting down.
CTGCCCTCTGCCTTCAATGCCACCCATTTTCCTGATCGTTCGTCACAATGGGAGACAGTAGATTTTATCAGTATTGGGCGAAAGAGGTTTCATGTTAAAGGTACAGAAATATAGAGTTCCTGTGGCAGTCGGGGCGGGATTGCTACTCATTACCTTATGTGGTTCGTCTTGGTTCGTCCTCCGACAGACTGGTGTTCTGCCAAACTTGAGGGCTGACTCCGCCAAAAGTGAACTCAGTTTGACCCAAAAGGATGCTCAATCCCTGGTATTACCCTTGGTATCCTTATCCCCCGAAGCCAGGGCGGAGCAACTGATGGACATCGCTACGGGGCGTCAATCCCTGGATCAATATCGCGCCCGCTATCTACTCGCATCGGATTTAATTGGACAACAGCAGCCAGAGGCGGCACTTCAATGGCTAGAGGGATTGGACGCGAAGTATCCCCAGTTAGCTTCTCATATTGCCCTGAAACGCGCTCAAGCCTACACAGCGATGGGGGATACAGCTAACGCCGAACAAGCTTGGCAAGGGATTCTAGAGACTTATCCCAGTGATCCTGTCGCCGCGCACGCCCTGTATGCGTTAGGTGAATCGAATCCCGATTATTGGCAACAGGCGATCGCCCAATTTCCGACTCATCCCCGTACCCTGGATATTGCCCGCCAAAAGCTGCAAGAGAATCCCAAACAACTGGATTTACTCTTACTCTTAGCCAAATCAGCATACGATACTCCTGGGAGTGGCGGAATTCGCGATCGCTTGGTAAATGAGTATGCGTCTCAATTACAGCCGGAAGACTGGCAGACGATTGCCTTTGGCTATTGGAAAACCCGGGAATACGCCAAAGCCGCCAAAGCCTACACCAAAGCCCCGCCCACACCCGAACAGGCTTACCGCGTAGGGCGTGGGTATCACCTGAAAGGCAAACGCCAAGAAGCCAAAGCCGCCTATCAACAACTTATTCGCACCTTTCCCGATGCCAAGGAAACGGGGTTGGGATTGCGGCGTCTGGCGAGTCTCCTCCCCTCCAAAGAGGCAATCCCTTACCTGGATCAGGTGGTGGCGAAGTTCCCCGATGAAGCCCCCGAAGCCCTACTCACCAAAGCCAACATCTTGGATGCGTTGGGGAGTTCTCAATCCGCCGCCCAAGCCCGTCAATCGGTGTTAACTCAATATCCGAGTTCTGATGCCGCCGCAGACTATCGTTGGCAGGTGGCAAACCAGAAAGCCCAAGCTGGGAATTTAGCCGAAGCATGGCAATGGGCGCAACCGATTACCCAGGATAGTCCCGATAGTGCTATTGCCCCGGAAGCCGCGTTTTGGGTGGGCAGATGGGCAATGCAACTGGGACGCCAAGAGGAAGCCACCGCCGCGTTTGAGCATGTTTTGGCACAGTATCCCGAATCCTATTATGCCTGGCGGTCTGCCCGATTTTTAGGCTGGGATGTGGGGGACTTTACCACGGTGCGGGATGTGAATCCGACGGTGGTGCTACCGAAAACGCGATCGCGACTTCCGGCTGGATCGGATACGTTAAAAGAATTGCATCTATTGGGACAAAATCAGGATAGTTGGACACTTTGGCAAGCCGAGTTTCAAAATCGCCAGGAACCCACGGTTGCTGAACAATTTACTGATGGCGTCATGCGCTTAGGCGTGGGGGATAACATTAATGGAATTAACCAAGTTTGGTTTTTGAGTCAGCGCGAAACCCCGGAAGAACGTCAGCAATGGCAAGCGTTGCGGGCTGAACCCGCTTACTGGCATACACTATTTCCTTTACCATTTTTTGAATACGTTAACAACTGGTCGGGTCAGCGTCAACTGAATCCCTTATTGGTGATTGGTTTAATTCGCCAAGAATCTCGGTTTGAACCGGAAATCGGTTCTATAGCGGGAGCCAGGGGGTTAATGCAAGTTATGCCGGGAACGGGTCAATGGATTGCCGATAAAATTCAGCTTCAGGAGTATGACTTAACTGATCCCAATGATAATGTCAAATTAGGAACCTGGTATTTAGATCATACTCACCAAGAATACAATAACCATTCTTTATTCGCCGTGGCAAGTTATAATGCGGGTCCGGGGAATGTGGCAAAGTGGATCAGGAAGTATGATACGACTGACCCTGATGCGTTCATTGAGCAGATTCCCTTTGCCGAAACCAAGGGATATGTGGAGGCAGTGTTTGAAAATTATTGGAATTATTTACGGTTGTATAATCCAGAGGTGAATCAATTATTACGGAAGTATTCTAAGCACCAGCCAGGGATATCTCCCTAGTGTATGCACAGATGTGCCATGGCACGTCTTGAATTCTGCCGAATGTAGGGGCGGGTTTGCCTATTACCGTGTATTATTGCACAAAAGATACGACTCAAACCGCCCCGTTCAATTAACGGGGAGCATCCCTCATCCTTTTGCCTAACTCTAAAGTCGAACCCAGTGGATCTAAATACACCAAACTTTCTGTGCGATCGCATCCGGGATGAGGTAAAGTCCCAAGCTTTGGTAGAGTGGTAGTCTTAGTAGACAATGGATTTTGATATAAAATAATTTAAACCAATAAAAATAGAAATACTGTAATTATAAATATCTGCTATGAAGAGTTTAACACAAGAAAAATTTATAAAAATATTAGTTATCGATTATCTCCAAGAAATATATCAACGTATTACCAAACATTTATCCAGTTATAATTATAGTTTAATCCACGCCAAAAACCTTGAACAAGCTATATCTATCCTTGATACTGAGCCTGATTTGCCACCCCACTTAATTCTGCTAGCTGTTAATCATCCAGGTATTAACATCCATGAGCAAATCCAAAATCTGAAAAGAACGCCAAAGTTAAATGACGTGCCGATTATTGCCGCAATTACCCACAATGATATCAATAAATTAACCTCAATAATAGAAGCAGGTGCTAATGATTATTTAATGGTTCCCTTCACCCAAGCTGAACTGTTAGCCCGAATCCAGACTCAGTTAACGCTTCATAACCTCAACGCCGAAAATTTACGCCTCTCCCAAGAAAATACCGACTTAAAAATATTACTCGAAACCTCGACCGAACACGGCGATCTGGTGTTTGAACAGTTGCACGATCAAGCTGAGGAAGCGGTGCGTGAAAGCGAACGTCGGCTGGCACAATTTTTGGAAGCCGTACCTGTTGGCGTTTTGGTGGTGGAGGCTAGCGGTAAGCTGTATTTTATGAATCAAAAAGCCAAGCAAATTTTGGCACAGGATTTAGATCCGACTATCCACACTGATCAGCTTTGTCATACCTATCAACTCTATTTAGCCGACACTGATCAAGTATACCCATTAGACCGCTTACCGATCGCGCGATCACTCGCCTGTGAAACCGTAACCGTTGACGACTTAGAAGTGCGTCACGCGAATCAACGAATTCCCCTAGAAATGCAGGCAATGCCCATCTATGATGACCAGGGAACTCTGCTCTATGGCATTAGTGTATTTAAGGATATTACCGCCCGCAAACGTACCGAGAAAATTTTAACCGAGTATAATCAAACCCTAGAACGAGAAGTCTGCGATCGCACCCAAGAATTAGAAGCTAAAAATCAGCGACTCCAGCAAGAAATTGAGGAACGCAAGTTACTGGAGCAAAAATTGCGAACCTCTGAGGGCAAAATGCGAGCAGTGTTTGAGGCAATGCCTGATATTATCTTAATTATTGATCCTCAAACTAATGATATTGAAGTCGCACCGACTCGACCTAGTCGCGATGTAGGAGAATCGGCACACCTGATTAGTCAAACCATTGCAGAGTTTCTCGACGGTGACAACGCTCCAATCTGGTTTCAGCTCATTCGTCAGGTGGTTAAAACCCAAGAACCGATTCATTTTGATTATAGTTTAGATGATGCCGATCAACGGGTTTGGTTTACTGCCAGTATTGCCCCGTTACCGAACAACTCGGTTATATGGGTTGCCCGCAATATTACCGATCGCAAACGCACCCAATTTGCATTATATCAATCGGAAGAAAAGTTTGCCCGTGCCTTCCGTTCGAGTCCCAGCGCCATGACAATCACGCGATTGAGTGATGGCTGCCATATCGATGTGAATCATAGCTTTTGCCAGTTTACCGGCTATTCTGCCCCAGAAATTCTCGGTCGGACTGCCCTGGATTTGCATCTTTGGGTGAATCAAAAAGACCGAAACCGGATGTTAAAAGCTATCTCCAACAATGGGATTATTCGCAACTACGAATTTGAGTTTCGTACCAAATCGGGAAACATTCGCACCGCCTTACTCTCAGCCGAACGGATTACCCTAGATAACCAACCCTGTTTGATCGCCGTCAGCCAAGATATTAGCGATCGCAAGCAGGCGGAATTTGCTCTGCAACGCGCCAAAGAAACGGCTGAACAGGCGAATCGTGCCAAAAGCCAATTTCTGTCCAATATGAGTCATGAATTACGCACTCCCCTGAATGCAATTATTGGATTTGCCCAGTTGTTAGGGCGCGACGCTTCTCTAACCCCAGAACAACGCGATCATATTGGCATTATTTGTCGCTCTGGTGAACATTTACTCAGCCTGATCAATAATGTGTTGCAATTGTCCAAAATTGAAGCAGGTCAGATTAAACTCGATTGCTATAGTTTTGACCTATACGGGTTACTCATAACAGTAGAAGAAATGTTTAAATTGTCGGCTCAAAAGAAAGGATTACAGTTAGTCTTTGACTATGAGCAAACACTACCTCGCTATGTGGACACCGATGAAGGAAAGCTGCGCCAAATCTTAATTAACTTACTGAGCAACGCGATTAAATTTACCAGCCAGGGCGGGGTGACATTGCGCGTTAAAGAGGTGCAGGGGGAGCAGGGGAAGCTGGGGGAGCAGGGGAACCCAATCCCTCAAAAACTGCGATTTGAAATTGAAGACACGGGTTCCGGTATTGCGCCCGAGGAACTTGATTCACTATTTGAGGCTTTTGTGCAAACCGAAACAGGACGCAAATCTCTGGAAGGTACAGGATTAGGATTACCGATTAGTCAACAATTTGTCCAACTTATGGGCGGAGAAATTCAGGTCAATAGTCGCTTAAACCAAGGCACTATTTTTACCTTTGATATTAACATTAACCTGGTAGAAGGAATTGAGCTAGAAACCCAGTCAGCGACGCCTCGCGTAGTTGGCTTGGTACCCGGACAACCAAATTACCGTATCCTTGTAGTGGATGATCGCCTAGAAAGTCGCTTACTATTGATTAAACTGCTAACTAGCGTCGGATTTTCCGTGCGAGAAGCGGTGAATGGGCAAGAGGCGATCGCGATCTGGACAAGCTGGGAACCTCACCTGATTTGGATGGATATGCGAATGCCTGTGATGGATGGATATGAAGCCACCAAACGTATCAAAGGGCATCTCAAAGGTCAAGCTACCGTGGTTCTAGCGCTTACTGCTAGCGCTTTTGAAGAAGAGCGATCGCTGGTTCTCTCGGCTGGGTGTGATGATTTTGTTCGCAAACCCTTCCGAGAAGACGTAATCTTTAATAAGATAGCCCACTATTTGGGGGTGCAGTATGTCTATGAACAGCCAACCGCATCAACCGCGTCGGCGGGTGAACGCCCAGCATCCCACCAACCCCTAACGGCTCAAGCTCTGACAATTATGCCCAAGGAGTGGATTAATGAATTATATCAAGCGGCAAACTCGATTGATAATGAGCAGATTTTCCAGCTTGTCGAGCAAATTCCGCCAACCCATGTTCAAATTGCCCAAGTTATAACCGATATGGTGAATAATTTCCGTTGTGATCAAATTATCGATTTAATTGAACAAGAGATGGAGGAGTTTTGAGTGTTGACCCTTCACTTTGTTCAAGGGAATCTGGTTGTGAATTTTGAGTGGGTAGGGGCGGGTTTAGGGACTAACGCCAATTAAAAGCCGATAACTGAGCAACAAAACCCGCCCTTGTTCAAATGACAGCGAGAAAGATAGCCGGGTAATCCTCACCAGAAAAATAACTATGGATATGATAGGACGAATAACGTAGCTTGCTGCTCAAGGGAAGCGAGTATGACAAATAACATAAGACATAAGACATAAGACATAAGACATAAGACAAATGACGAAAGGCAACCTATTAATTGTTGACGATACCCCAGAAAACTTACAAGTTTTATCCGCCACCTTGTCGGAGCAAGGCTATCAAGTGCGGGGTGTGGTTAAGGGAAAAATGGCAATTCGCGCCGCTAAATCTGCCCAACCCGATCTCATATTACTAGATATCCGGATGCCAGAAATGGATGGGTATCAAGTCTGTGAACACCTGAAAGCTGATGCAGAGACTCGTGACGTTCCCGTCATTTTCATTAGCGCCATTGATGATGTTTTGGATAAAGTCAAAGCCTTTCACGTAGGTGGTGTTGATTACATCACCAAACCCTTTCAGGTAGAAGAAGTCTTGGCGCGGGTGGAACATCAATTGACGATTCGGCGGCTGTCTCAAGAAGTACGCGATCGCAATCAAGCGTTAGAACAGGAAATTCAAGAGCGGCGCAAAGCTGAAAAAGCCGCCGCCGACGCCTCGAAAGCGAAAAGCGAGTTTTTAGCCAATATGAGTCACGAACTCCGCACGCCCTTGAATGCTATTTTAGGATTCACTCAGGTGATGAGTCGTGATGTTCAACTAACACCGGAACAACGCGAATATCTGGGCATTATCAATCGCAGTGGCGAACATTTGCTGGACTTAATTAATGATGTCTTAGATTTGTCGAAAATTGAAGCGGGGATTATTTCCCTCTATGAAACCAGCTTTGATTTGTATCGCTTATTAGATAATTTGGAAGAAATGTTCCAAATTAAAGCGGAACAGAAAAAATTAAACTTAGTATTCACGGTTGCCCCCAATGTCCCTCAAGCCATAAAAACTGATGCCAAAAAATTACGGGTTTGTTTAATTAATTTATTAGGCAACGCGATCAAATTTACAGAAAAGGGTCGGATTACCTTACGAGTCAATTTGGCAACCGAGGCGTTAACCCCTCAAAATCAGTCAGATACCGACTCATTATCCGCATTTCCGCCCAGACTCCGGTTTGAAGTCGAAGATACCGGACCAGGTATTCCTGCGGCTGACATTGATCATTTATTTGATGCCTTTGTCCAAACCGAAACCGGACAAAAAACAGCAGAAGGGACAGGGTTAGGGTTAAGCATTACCCGTAAATTTGTGCAATTGATGGGCGGAACCATTACCGTTAGTAGTGTTGTCGGCAATGGAACTATTTTTAAATTTGATATTAAAATTAATCCAACTGATCTTTACCCCCTAATTCCCCAAGCCCACCAGCGTGTCTTATGCTTAGAACCGAATCAACCGATTTATCGTATCCTAGTGGTTGATGATACCCCAGAAAATCGCCTGTTGCTGATTAAATTACTCGAACCAATTGGCTTTGAAGTGCGGGAGGCGGCAAACGGGATACAATGCTTAACGTTATGGGAAAGTTGGCAACCTCACTTAATTCTTATGGATACACGTATGCCAATGATGGATGGATTAGCAGCAACGCGACAGCTTAGACTGAAAGAACAAAAACGAGTATCTCAACCCAACTCAGACTCGGATTTCCCCAAAACTATTATTATCGCCTTAACCGCCAGCGCCTTCGAGGAAAAGCGGGAGGAGATTTTAGCCGTCGGATCGGATGATTTTCTGCGTAAACCGTTTACAGAGGAACAAATTTTTAATGCAATTGCCCACTATTTAGGAGTGCGCTATCGTTATCAGGAGTTATCGGATAGTTTGCCTCGCTCTCGATCAAGTTATAGCATACAAGAAAAACCAGACTCGTTTTTCTGTTCTGAATTATCCAGTCTACCGTCAGCCTGGGTAATTGAAGTAGCACAAGCGGCGAATCAGTTAGATGAAGAGAGAATTGCTCAGTTGATTCAAGAACTACCGCCAGAAAAAGCCGAATTAGCCCAAGCATTAACGGATTTACTTCATGATTTTAGATTAGATGTCATTGTGCGAGTGACTCAGGCTGTCATCAATCATTCATAAGGACTAGAGTGATGCTAAGTCAACAATTATCAACTGTATTGGATAAACCTGATATAACCATATTAGTGGTTGACGATAACCCGAATAATCTGCGCTTTTTATCGGATGTCTTGCAAAAAGAAGATTATAACATTCAACGGGCTATTTGTGGAAAACTCGCCATCCATGCGGCGATTTCGTCGCCTCCTGATTTGATTTTACTGGATATTGTTATGGCGGATATGGATGGGTATAGTGTTTGTCAATGTCTAAAGTCAAACCCGAAAACCAAAGACGTTCCGATTATTTTCTTAAGTGCGTTGACGGAAGCGGCTGATAAAGTCAAAGCGTTGAAAATTGGCGGGGCTGACTATATTACCAAACCGTTCCAACCGGAAGAAATTTTAGTTCGCATCGAAAATCAATTGCTCCTGCAAGGATTACAGAACCAGTTAAAAGAACAAAATAGTTTACTCCAACAAGAAATTCGCGATCGCCAGCACGCTGAAAATCAACTTCGCCAACAGGCAAGACAGCTTAGCCATCAAAATAGTTTACTCATTGAACTGGCTAAAAATAAAATTTTATATCAGGGAAATTTAGAAATAGCGTTTCAGAAAATTACCGAAGTCACAGCTCGTACTCTTGAGGTCGAACGAGTCGGTATTTGGCTCTATAATCAACAAAAAACTCATATTGAATGTCTGGATTTATTCCAGCAAAGTCACTGCCAACATAGCACTGGGTTAAGTCTAGCCCTAGCTAACCATCCGCTTTACTTTAACGCTTTAATTGAGGCTCCCCTCGTTGCAGTAGATGATGTGATGAACGATCCCAGAAGCGGTGACTTGCTGGAGTCTTACCTACAGGAATTAAACATAACATCAATGCTAGATGCTCCTTTACGATTGGGCGGAAAAATTGTAGGTGTGTTATGTGTTGAACAGATACAAACCTGCCGACATTGGACACCAGAAGAGCAAAACTTTGCCCGTTCTATCGCCGATCTTACCTCATTACTCTTAGAAGTCCAAGAACGTCAACGCGCCGAAGTTGCCCGCCAAATCTCAGAAGAGAAATTTACCAAAGCTTTTAGTTGTAGCCCTGACCCGATTACGATTAGCACTTGTCCAGACGGACACTATATCGATGTGAATCAAAGCTTTCTCAAGCTATTGGGATATGATAGACAAGCTGTCATTGGTCAGACAATTTTTGATCTAAACTTGGTCGTCAATCCGGAAAACATGGTTCAGTTTGAACAGCGTTTACAGCAACAAGGATCGCTGGGTAACTGGGAAACGGAATGGCGGACTAAATCGGGTGAGATTATTACCTTATTATTATCGGCTGAGTTTATTGATCTGAAAGGGGAACGCTGTGTAATCACCGTCGGTAAAGACATTACCGAACGCAAGCGAATTGAAGAAGATTTACGCCAAAGTGAAGAACGCTGGCAGTTAGTCTTACAAGGCAATAATGATGGAATTTGGGATTGGAATTTACAAAGTGGTGAAATTTTTACATCTGAGCGGTTTCAGGAAATTATCGGTAATCAAAATTGCTACGATGACACCTGCAAAATTGTACATCGTTTCGATGAATGGATTAGTCGTATCCATCCCGATGATGTGGAGCAAATTGTAGAAACAACCCAACAGTACTTGGAGCGAAAAATCCCTTATTATGAAATTGAATATCGCTTACAATGCCAAAATGGTGACTATAAATGGGTAATGTGTCGCGGACAAGCCCTGTGGGATGAAGACGGAAAACCTCAGCGGATGGTGGGTTCACTCAAAGATATCTGCCAACGCAAACAAGCCGAGGAAGCCTTGCATCAATCGATTCAGCGAGAACAGGAAAAATCGACTCAACTGGAGACAGCGTTGGCTGAACTCAAACGCGCCCAAACGCAACTGATTCATAATGAGAAAATGTCCAGCTTAGGGCAAATGGTGGCAGGTGTGGCGCACGAAATTAATAATCCTGTCAACTTTATTGGCGGGAATCTCATGTATGCTAAAAATTATTTTGTCGATCTCACTCGCTTAATTAATGCCTATACCAAAAATTATCCCAATCCGCCTGAAGAAATCGAAGAGATTATTGAGGAGATTGACTGGGAGTTTGTCAGTGAGGATTGGCAGAATGTAATCAAATCGATGGAGATAGGTGCTGATCGCATTCAGCAAATTGTTCAATCCTTACGCATTTTTTCACGGCATCATGAATCCGAACAAAAAGCCATTGATATTCATGAGAGTATCGATAATACATTAATCATTTTACGGCATCGGCTTAAAGCATCAGGCGATCGCCCGAAAATTGAAGTCAGTAAAAACTACGGCAAAGTACCGCAAATTACCTGCTATGCGAGTCAATTAAATCAAGTCTTTATGAATTTAATCAGTAATGGAATTGATGCCTTAGACAATAAACCCGCCCCCCGACACATTAAAATTAGTACCGAAGTGGTGCAGAAGCATCAGAGTTCAGACAATAATGGTAATGAAAAACCAACAACCGAATTCGCGGTGATTCGGATTGCGGATAATGGAGAAGGAATTAGTCCAGAGATTGTTTCTCAAATATTTGACCCCTTCTTTACCACAAAACCCGTAGGACGCGGTACGGGATTAGGCTTATCGATTAGCCACGAAATTATTGTCGAGAAACATCAAGGTCAACTTCAGTGTGTTTCTAATCCCGGTCAAGGAACAGAGTTTATTGTCGAAATTCCTATTGTAAAATGAAACTGATAAATTCCTGTTCCCTATTCCCTGTTCCCTGTTCCCTGTCTAATCACAAATGACGAACTACGCAATTGATTTTGGTACAAGCAATACAGTGATCACGCGCTGGAACGCCGCCACTGGCGAAGCGGAAACCGTCAACCTACCCGGTTTATCCGTACAACTTGCTCAAAATCCGCCCCTGATTCCCAGTTTGGTTTATGTTGAGGATGCCCAGCAAGGTAACGTTATAGTCGGTCAAACCGTCCGCGATCGCGGCTTAGATCTTACCACCGATCCCCGCTTTTTCTCCAGTTTCAAACGGGGGATAGGTTCCCAGATTCAGGGATTTTTGCCCGAATTAGATGGAAAAACCCTAAGTTTTGAGCAAATTGGACAATGGTTCCTCAGCCAAATTATCGCCAAACTCTCCCCCTCCCCCACAGACACGATTGAATCCTTAATTCTTACCGTACCCGTCGATAGCTTTGAGGCTTATCGCCACTGGCTAACAGAGGTTTGTCAATCCTTACCCGTGGAACAACTGCGGATACTCGATGAACCAACCGCCGCCGCTTTGGGCTATGGTGTAGCAGACGGAGATACTCTCCTGGTGGTAGATTTCGGTGGCGGTACTTTGGATTTATCCTTGGTACAGTTAAATCAAGAGGTACAAACGGGAACAAAGCCCCTGGGTTTTATCTTGAAATGGGGCGAGAAAGTCTTAGGTGAACGTTCGGGACAAAAGCCCAAAATTGCCCGGGTACTCGCCAAAGCAGGGCAGAATTTAGGCGGATCAGATATTGATAACTGGCTAGTCGATTATTTTGTCCAAACCCAGGGAATTTCGCGATCGCCCTTAACCACGCGATTGGCGGAACGCTTGAAAATCAAGCTATCTTCAGCATCCACAGCCACGGAAGTTTACTTTAATGATGAAACACTAGAGAGTTATGAACTGAATCTGGATCGGCAAACCTTTGAAACCATCTTAACGGATCACCAATTCTTTGATAACCTGAATGAAAGAATGACCCAACTCCTGCAACAAGCACGGCGCAGTGGCATCGAAGTTGCAGATATTGATGCCGTGTTATTAGTCGGAGGAACCGTAAAAATACCCGCCGTTCAAGAGTGGGTGCAGCAATACTTTAACGCCGAAACGATTCGTTCCCGAAAACCCTTTGAAGCCATCGCCCAAGGCGCATTACAATTAGCCCAAGGCATAGAAGTCCAAGACTTCCTCTACCATAGCTATGGCATCCGCTACTGGGATCGACGGAATAACTGTCACAATTGGCATCCCATTATAAAAGCCGGACAACCCTATCCGATGAGTAATCCCGTGGAATTAGTAGTGGGGGCGTCAATAGAGAATCAACCCAGCATTGAATTAATCGTCGGAGAATTAGGCGCAGAAACCGGAGCAACCGAGGTATACTTTGAAGGCGATCGCTTAGTCACACGCCAACTGGGTGGCGGCAAAACCGCCGTACAACCCTTAAATGATCGCGACGGCGCCAGAACCATTGCCCAGCTTACACCCCCAGCCAATCCGGGGCGCGATCGGATCAAACTCAAATTTTCAGTCGATCGCGATCGCGCATTACGATTAACAGTAGACGACTTACTCACTGATCAAACCGTCTTACAAAACCAAATAGTCGCCCAACTAAGTTGAATGTTTGTTTGTAGTTGCGCTTTAGCGCCATAAGCATTTAAGCGCCAACTATAAAGTGACATCCAGTTATATCAGTTATCAGTGAACAGTTATCAGGTTGTAGATTGGGTTGAGCCACAGCGAAACCCAACATTCTATAATATTCTTTATCCCTTCCAACAATGCTGTAGGATTATCTTTATGAGCGACGATAGATTAAACCGAATTGAAGCTGTATTAGAGCAATTTATCACGGCTAGTAATGAACGGATGAGTCGCGTCGAGGAATCCCTTGCAGCTAGCAACGAACGGATGAGTCGCGTTGAGGAATCTCTTGCGGCTAGCAATGAACGGATGAGTCGCGTCGAGGAATCCCTTGCGGCTAGCAATGAACGCATGAGTCGCGTCGAGGAATCCCTTGCGGCTAGCAATGAACGCATGAGTCGCGTCGAGGAATCCTTTGCGGCTAGTAATGAACGGATGACTCACCTAGAGGCGTCGTTTATGGCTAGTAATGAACGCATGACTAGCTTAGAACGTGATATTGGCAATCTCCGCGCTTCTATCAGCGACTTGAGAGATATTATTGTTGGACATGAAAGACGAGTGATTCGTTTAGAAGGCAGAGATGTAGATTTATGGGGCGACTATATTACTCTAGCCGAACGGATCAACGTTTTGGAAGATTGGGAGCGTCAGCAGGAAGAAAATCGTCTATCGAATGAGAATTAAATACATCGATTCCCCCTGTTTCTTAGCAAGGGCGGGTTTAGTTAAGTCATCGGAAATCGACAAAACGCTATTAGTAAAACCCGCCCCTACACCCTTGCTCCTAGACGTAGCTACCTTCTGCCTTCTAGCTTTTTATCTTAGGATAAATAGCACGCTCCTTAAAGCTGGTGGGCAGTGCCCACCCTACAGTATATCAATGGTTTCGGTGATCCAAAACTGCACGCTTTTCAGTGCCATTCATCTTAGGATTCCTGTTCCTTCTTCAATAATTCCTCTTTAGAATCACTCCAGTAGGCACTATACGTCCAGATTTCACTACTTCCTTTAGGTTCGACGGACCATCGATAAATCGCCGATTTTGGATTAACCCCAACCTCAATCAGCTTCGCTCCCATATAATATTCCATCTGACGCTTAGTCATGTCCTTCGCACCACTTGGCTGACTCTTAGAGATTGTGCGAGACATGTGGGCTTGTGTCGGTTTTGGCATAGTTGTCTAGTGTTAATAATCAATCTAGTCCACGAATTAGTCGCCTTCTACAGAAGACTTCAGCTATTCGCGAATGGCTGTTCAGTTAAATGTTCTTTAACTTAGATTTAGTTAATTGGATTCTATTATACATAGATTCGCCAACGCTCAGATATTAAACCTAACAAGAGGGAATCGAAAATGGAACTGAGTCTATGCATGATTGTGAAAAACGAGGAAGCCAGTTTACCGCAAGTCTTGGAGAGTGTGCAGCCAGTCGTGGATGAAATGGTTATCCTAGATACCGGATCAAGCGATCGCACGATTGAGATTGCCCAAGAGTATGGCGCAAGAGTCTATCATTTTCAATGGTGCAATGACTTCTCCGCCGCCCGCAACCAGGCGCTGCAATATGTGCAAGGGAAGTGGGTGTTGGTACTGGATGCGGATGAAGTGTTAACGCCGGAAATTATCCCCGAAATCCAACAGGCGATAAAAAACGATCGCAACTTGGTGATTAATCTCATCCGTCAAGAAGTGGGTGCGACTCAATCGCCCTATTCCCTGGTATCCCGTTTATTTCGCCATCACCCCGATATCTACTTTTCTCGCCCCTACCATTCGATTGTGGATGATAGTGTCGCCCAATTGTTACAGCGAGAACCGGATTGGCAGGTGATTTCCCTGTCTACGGTGGGCATTTTACACTATGGTTATCAACCCGGTGCGATCGCGGCATTGGATAAATATACTCGCGCCAAGAATGCCATGGAAGGATTTCTCGCCGATCATCCCAATGATCCATACTTGTGTAGTAAGTTAGGGGCGCTTTATGTACAAATTGGTCAAGTGGGGGAGGGGATTAAGCTGCTTAAACGGGGATTGACCGATTCACAGGTAGACGCTTCGGTATTATTTGAATTACATTACCATTTAGGCAATGCTTACACGAAACAGAATCAACTCCAACTCGCCGCCGATCATTATCAAGACGCCATCAAGCAACCGATTCTCCCCCAACTGAAACTGGGAGCCTATAATAATTTAGGCAATTTATTATTCCGCGTGGGTGATTTCACCACAGCGAAACGGGCATATCAAACCACGGTGAAAATTGATCCTACTTTTGCAGTGGGATACAATCACCTGGGGATGACGTTAAAAGCCTTGGCACAGTGGGAAGCCGCGATAACCGCTTATCAAAAAGCGATTCAACTGAATCCCGACTATGCCGACGCTTACCAAAACTTAGGCGTTGTGTTACTCAAACTGGGACGAGTACCTGAAAGTTTAGCAGCATTTGAGAGTGCGATCGCCCGTCATCAAGCCAGCAATCCCCAGGAAGCACAACGGTTACGTCAAGAGTTGCAAGGGATGGGGTTAACTAACAGGTTACAATAAGCCCATTGGTGACGGTTCACCGATCAGTTTGAATCAAACAAGACAAAAGTCTCCCTTTTCAGAGAGACAGATAACCAGGATATATTAATTGAGTCGCTCAATACCCTCTCAGTTAATTGTTGTCTTTCTTATTCTGCTTTTTAGCATTCTTTCTATTGACTAACGCACCAAAGCCTAGAGCCGTTGCAGCACCGAAAACAGTCATAGGTTCAGGAACAGGTTCAGGCGTAACGTCAGCCGTTCTGAATGCCACTTCGCCAATTCCTACATCATTACGATTAGGAGGTTGATAACTATCCTTAATATCCATGCGGATAAACTGGGCAGTTGTTGGCGCGAACTCAAAGACTTGGGCAGTGTCAGCGCCCGACTCAAAATCTTGAAGAAAAGAGCCTAAGCTGACAAAGCTACTATCTGCTCCAGTCAACGAAGCAAACAGATCGAAGTTTTGTACACTAAATAAACCAGCCGTACCCCACATCGCCATCCCATCCAAGTCAAAAACATTTCCTAAATCAAACGTAACTGATCCGGGAGTAACACTATTTGAAATCCAACTGCCACCAAACCCGTGTGTAGGATTTCCCGACAAATAGGCATCAAAACCCGTCACGCCACTGGTATAGGTAGTGAACAAACCAGATTGGTTAATCGCATTATTGATGTTAGCAAAAGACCCAATTTCTCCCAGAGTTGTTGAAGCCGATTGAGGTTGAATAATTTGAGTGGCTTCGGCTTGAGTAATCGCTCCCAGTGCCATAACTGTAGCGCCAACGGTAACAAGAGATAGTGATTTCAGCATGGTTTAATTAGATGATGTCGTTTGCTTGAGCCGTTAATTTGCTTCAATAAATAAATCATGAATTACCCCCCCCGATGGTGTCAAGATGTATGTTGAAACTTTACGGAAACTTTAAAGTATTGAGATTTAAAAAATTATTAGCTGTATAAATGAGTTGTGAAATAGAGATGCTGAGAGAATCAGGGTTTCAGGTTCATTTTTGTTCACAAATCATTTAAACTAACGGGAAATTGTTTAACTCGTTTTGTAAAGTTGTGATGAAGTCCTCCAAATGTTCAGAACGATTCATCTCTAACAAGCGCACCTTCACCCGTCCAATTGCAGTCAACGGTATAATTTCGCCGTCTTCTAGCTGAAAATGATCCCGCCAGCGATCGCAACGAGGATGATATAAATGGTGTTATAAATTTTCCTTATGTGTATAGCGATTAGCTTGATTGGAGAAAAACCTAGCTTTTAAGCTGGATGAGTTGGGTTTCCTTGCGTTTTCCCAACCTACAAGCTGTAGGGGTACGACATATCGTGCTTCTACAGATGGTGGTTCAACAGTAAATTTGCGTAATTCCTGTCGTGTAGTACATCAATGCACAGTCTTCATCAAAACTTTATGAAAAAGCCATTATTTGTGTTTTTACTGTGAATAAAGAGAAAAACCATTGCACGCCCCGCCTATTATGCAATAGATTGATGAGCAATTAACAATTAAAACAATAAACACAATGCACCCCACATTCCTAACCAAAATCGCTGCTACTGTAGCAACAACAACTGTTTGATCTGCGGCAATTGCCATTGAAGCTCCTCAAGCTAAAGCCGTGACATTTGATTTTACATTTGGCACAGATGGAACGGGTCAAATGTCCTTCGATGATATATCGCAACCCACGGCTCTCCAGGATTTAACCAACTTTTCCTTCTTTGTTGACTTTCCTGGCTTTTACACAGGTTCGTTATTCTTCACTACTGATTCAGCGTTTGGATCTGAGTTTCAAGATTCGGATGTTATTGTAGACGTTGCAGGAACTGCTCCAAACAGGACAATAACCTTTGTAGACCCTGAGCCAGGTGCTTTTGGGGGCGCTCAAGTAGACTTTACTGACACTGGGAACTTCTCGGATTTTTCATTTTTCTTTAACCTTCGTGATAGCGAGCATGAACCGGGTTACTTCTTAGGAGGTGACGGGAGTAATTTCACCCCTCTGATCGATGAAGAACCTGGATCAGTAACGATTGTTGAAGCAGCAGATACTTCTACTTCTGTTCCGGAACCTGCTTCTATCTTAGGTTTACTCGCTATCGGTGCCATGGGTGCAACTTCAGCGCTCAAGAAAAAGCAAGCCTCAAGCTAGTACAAGAAGGCAGAAGTCCGAAGGCAGATGGCAGAAGGCTATAATGCTCATGGTAGCTGCTTTTAAGGAGCTTGTTAACGGGTTAGTATTTGAAGCCGCGCTGCACTAGAAAATGGGTCTTTTTCCTCAAAGCTTGCTAGATTTCGCTTAATTGATCAGTAGTATCGCCCCACGGGTTACTCAATCCCTGATCTGGTGGGGCTTTATGTCACAAAATTTTTAACCGTTCCGTTTGACTTGTGTTTGAAAAACGTGCTTAAAAGTTGGTAATGTTTTCTATCTTTATCCTCACCCACAACGAAGAAATCGATATCGCCGCTTGTATCGAGTCAGCCTGTCTATCTGATGATGTGCAGGAAGTATGCGATCGCGTTGGTGACAAGCAAGTGTCAGGTCAAAAATTTTCAGGTACACTCAGTCGCTGAGGATCAATAGGGCTTGCAAGCCGACCTAATCGCCAAATTTTCCCTTAACAGAGGGTTGAAATCCACAGGGGTAATAATGTAGGGGCGCAAAGACTTGCGCCCAAAATCGTTTCCAGCTACGCTATTAAGCTGAGGGCGACCCGATCCAATTGAGTGGAATAGTGTTGTCCATTGATGCAAGCGGGTCGCCCCTACAGTTCGTTCCTTTATCCTATTTGAATCCCTCGCCATCACCATCGTGTAGGGGCGGGTTTAGGGATAAACCTTGAATCAACACTGCTAACCTATGTTCAAAACCCGCCCTTAATCCTGGGCATCTCTTCCATAACCTTGATCCAAATAGTCTTGATTTTTATATGGATAAA
>NZ_JAVJUO010000157.1:0-14305 GCF_040220555.1 Coleofasciculus sp. C1-SOL-03 | reverse complement strand
ACAATGAAAGCCCATAAACCCGCCCCTACATGGGTAAACAATTAGGAAAAATTAATCTCGCCATAAGGCAATTCCGCCTAATAATCCGTTGATATTGGGGACAATTTTGACATTGGGCGGTAAGTCGAAGGTAATTTTTTTTGCTTCCCCGCCCCCAATATAAAGATAGTCGTAATTAAATAAATGTTCTAGCGTCGCGATCGCCTTTTTTAACCGATTGTTCCATTTCTTCTCTCCCTTCTTGTCTAACGCCGCCCGCCCTAACCGTTGTTCGTAGGTGTCTCCCTTGCGAAAGGGGTGATGCGCCATCTCTAGATTGGGGACGAGTTTGCCATCGACAAATAAGGCTGAACCAAATCCTGTTCCTAGGGTAATCATCAATTCCACCCCTTTACCCTGAATTGTGGCTAATCCCTGCATATCTGCATCATTCGCTACACGTACAGGCTTGTTTAAGGCTTTAGACAGAGTAGTGGCTAGATCAAATCCTTGCCAACTGGGATCTAAATTCGCGGCGGTTTTGACGACTCCAGCCATAACTACGCCAGGAAAACCCACCGATACGCGATCGCATTCTCCTTGGGCGGTGGCTAATTGGGCGATCGCCTCAATCACAACATCCGGTGTCGCGGGTTGGGGTGTGGTGACTCGATGGCGTTCGGTGATCGGATTTCCCCCCTGATCTAACATGATCGCCTTAATTCCACTTCCACCAATATCTATGCTAAGAGTACGGCTGGATTCATCTGCTTGCGCCATCGGATTTTGATCCTCCTGTTTCAGATAAAAAAATAGGAAACCACTACAACATTTTGATTGTGTAGGGGCGGATGTAGGGACGAATTTTGATTCTTTTCCCTAGCCTAGCTGCCAAACCCACCCTTTGTTTGAGTTTTAAATGTGTAGGGGCGCGGGTTTAGGGACTAACTTTGATTGTTGTTCCTAGCTTAGCTACAAAACCCGCCCTCCCCTCCGTTCTTGTTCCGATTAGATAATTTTCGCCCTCGCCCGTTCTGAACGTGCCTCAGCACTTTCCATCACGTCTGCCATTTTATGCACCATTTCTCCGGGATAGTTTTCTAACACTTTGGTCGAGAGAGAAACGCGATTCGTCCCTTCATCTAAGTCAATCACGATCGCTTTAATGGGTTGACCCACCTTAAACATATCCGTCAAGGATTCCACCATGTTTTGGCTGACTTGTTTAATGTGTAATAAACCCGTAATCCCTTCTAATTCCACAAACACACCAAAAGGTCTGATATTGGAGACAGTACCTTCCACTAACTGTCCAACCTCTAGCATCGAGAAACTTGCAGCGCGAGTAGCTTCCCGTTGGGAAAAGACTAACTTGCTGCGATCGCGATCGGCTTCCAGGATGCTAACGGTTAAGCTTTGACCAATCAGCGACTCTAAATTTCCCCGTTGATTCAGGTGCGATCGCGGAATAAATCCTCGCAATCCTTGCCAATCTATCGTCACGCCGCCTTTATTCACGCCAGTCACCTGTACCTGTAGGGACTTGCCACTGTCTTGGATTTGTACCAGTTGATCCCAAATCTTATTGATTTCCAACTGACGCCGCGATAGAGTTATCTGACCTTCAGCATTCTGTTCCCGAATAATCAGAAACTCCAACTCTTCCTGCAAGGGCAGTATCTCTGACCAATCTTCTACGGGGGCAACTGACACTTCCCGTCCCGGAACATACGCCAGGGATTTCCCGCCAATATCGACATAAACGCCATCCATTTCATAGCTATGCACTTTGCCTCGTACCACCTGCCCTTGACTAAATTCATAGTCATACTCTTCCAGGGCTTTGGCAAAATCTTCCATGGAAAAGGGAGTTTTGCTGGTTTGAGAACGGGTTGATTCTGAAGTCATGAGTATTAAGTGTTGAAAAAATAGATTTGCTATGTCATTTTTCATTTGCCATTGGGGATTATTGATGACAAATAATCGATGACCAATAACTACAGTTCCTGCTGAAATAGCGTCTTCACTTTTTCCCACGCATCTTTTGCCGCTTGTGGGTTATAGCTGGCACGTTGATCGCAGAAAAATCCGTGATCAGCGCCCTCATAGCGAAAGATCTGGTGAGAAATTTGCTGCTTTTTCAGTTCAGCTTCAATCTGGTTAACTTGTTCAGCCGGGATGCTAGCATCGTCTAAGCCAAAGAAGAGATGGATGGTTCCGGTAATATCCTGGGTGCGGGTAACTGTCGGTTTATCTCCTCCTGGCGTCATCGTGGCAATTCCTGCACCATAGAAGGAGGCTGTGGCTTTGATGTCGGGTAAGGTTGCCGCTAAATAGGCGACATGACCGCCAAAACAGAAGCCGATACAGCCGATCGCATTGGATTGAACTGGGCTTTGTCCTCTTAAGTAGTCAATCGCCCCTTGGATGTCACCCAGCAGTTCTTCCGCCTTAGTTTGTGCCTTATACTCCTTGCCGATTTTCAGGTCAGCTTCGGTGTATCCGGTTTCAAAACCGGGGGCTTGGCGTTGATAGAGGGCGGGTGCGATCGCGACGTATCCCTCTTTGGCAATCCGTTGAGTCACATCTCGGATATGGTCATTCACGCCAAAAATTTCCTGCAACACGACCACCCCTGGTAAAGACTCCTCTCCCACGGGCATCGCTAAGTAAGCGTCAATTTGTAGAGAGCCGTTTGTAATCTTAACCCAATCGCTTTTGATTTCTCTAGCCGTCATAATTCAGGTTCACGCTGTTGTTCGTCGATCTATCGCAGTCCTCGCTGCTATAGCTTTTGACCTTCTGGTCAATGGTCAAACTTCTGCTTAATTTTAACGCTCATGTCCCCCCAATTCAGCAAATTATTTACAAATTATTCTAATTTTATTAGCTTGCTTATTATTTTTCAAGGTTTTTGTTCTTTTTTGCTGTTGTTCCAGCACGCTAATAATTGGCGTATGTCTGAACAGCGTTAAAATTAAAAATCTGCTTATTTAAGCAAAAAATACTGTTGCACGTCGTTAGTTGATTAAAGCGAACTATTTAATAGGCGAATACCCTGACTATAACAGATTACTTATTTTATTTTTTATCATGATAGGCAATTAAAATGCACAGTTGCTTAGTCAAGAGGCTATTCTGGTAGGGACAGCCGAATGATACATCAGATTAAGAAAATCCCACTTGTTTTAAAGTTTAGTTATGATACATGCTTAGAAGAAATGCCTAGGTCAGGACTAGAGGGTCAGCCACCCACCATCCGATCTTCAACTGTACGTTATACTCTTGTGTCTATTGAAGAGCAAGTGCTTGGGAGACTTTATAATGGTTCAGCATCATATCCAGCCTGATAGCGAAATCCCTGCTTCAAAGCAGCTATTCGACCAAATTCAGTTTGCGATCGCCTCTCGCCAGTATCCACCGGGACATAAATTGCCCAGTACCCGTCAGTTAGCCATGGAGACGGGATTGCATCGGAATACAATTAGTAAAGTGTACCGCCAGCTAGAAGAAACCGGACTGGTTGAATCCATCGCCGGATCAGGGATTTATGTGAAAGCCCAGGGTCATGAAGGCGGAACTCAGCGTCAATCTCCGATTCTCCAACAATATCCACAAGCATCTGGTATTGTTCAGCAGAGTCTGGATGAATTACTCTCTCAAGGGTGTTCCCTCAATGAAGCCCGCGAACTCTTTTTAGCCGAAATTGACTGGCGGTTGCGCTGTAGTGCTAGAGTCTTGGTTACCGTAGAATCACGAGACATGGGCGCTGGAGAGTTAATGGTGCAGGAATTGGAATCCGCCCTGGGAATTCCCGTCCAGTTAGTCCCCTTAGAAGAATTAGAACAAACCCTAGAACGCACCAATTCCGGTACAGTCGTCACTAGCCGTTATTTTATCCAAAAAGCCGAAGCGATCGCCGCGCCGAAATCTGTGCGGGTGATTCCTGTGGATATCCACGACTATGGACAAGAAATCGAAATTGTTAAAAGTCTTCCCAAAGATAGTTGTCTGGGCTGTGTCAGTCTGAGTGGGGGTATTCTACGGATTGTAGATGTGATTATCCACAGTTTACGTGGGGATGATTTACTCCTGATTACCGCTCAGGTTAGTGATAAATATAAACTGAATGCTTTAGTTCGTAGTGCGCGAACAATTATTAGCGATCAAGCCAGTTATGATACCGTGAAACGGGCAATTCTAGACGCCAGGGATGATCTGATCCGTCCGCCTAAGCTGGTTTGCAGTGAAAATTATATTGGCACAAAATCGATTAATTTACTCAAGCGCGAATTGGGTTTAGGGTAATTAGGGGTTGCTGAATAAGTATTGTGGTGAGGATAGGGAACAGGGAACAGGGAACAGGGAACAGTTGTAGTGCGAGCGTCTCGCTCACTATTTTGTATGTTTTTATCTATCGAGGCAAATTTGCTTGCACTCGTTCTAAAGTTTAAAATTGGCTATAAAACATAGGACGGCTGAGAACCTAGGAAATGCACGGTATGATACCAAATCCGGGTTAGCTAACCCCGTTATAACCCAGTCCGCGCAGGCGGACTTTGTTTGTGTAGCAGCGATTTCAATCGCCTCCTCAAAAGGGAGTAATAAAGGCGAATTTGGTATGATCAAGGTAATCATGCGTGACTTCAATGCCATGCCTAAGTTTACCTTTGCCGCTATCTCTCTAGACGATCTAAAATCCTTCATTCACCTCCATGAAGGCTTCATCGGCAACTATGAATGGAACCAAACTGATTCTATTGTCTTAACAGAGCATGAACAGCAGCGAGTCACAGAGGTAAGTGCTTATTTACTCAACCATGACACCACCCTGATGAATGAAGCAACCGTCTGGGGGAAGGCAATTTTTCCATTGCTGATCCTAGCCGAACAAAATAATATCGAAGCTTGGGCAGAGGTAACACTCAAAGCACAATACAAAACCTTTGAGTTAGAAGGTGTCGTGGATGGTGTATTAGGCAAAAGTGCGATCGGTCGAATTGAAGCACCTTATCTTGTTGTTTTAGCAGCCAAAAAAGGTCTTGATGCCCAAAACCCTGTGTATCAGCTTTACGGTCAACTCTTGACGGCTGCCCATTTAAATTGGCAACTTAATGGTAACGATTGTCAAGAAATGTTTGGGTGCTACACGATTGGCGATATTTGGAAGTTTATCCGGGCAGAGATTTCAGAGATTACCAGCAATCGCCCCGTTCTCAAAACTGAATCCTCTCGCGAATACGTTGAAAAACTAGAAGCAGCAACGATTCTCAAGCTCCTCAAAAGCATCGTACAACGTTATGTGAAATTCTGCCAAGGTTAACCGTTAGGCGGTACAGTGGTAGAGACGTTGCATGCAACGTCTCTACAGACTAATTCGCTCTAGCAATACCTGATTAATAACTGTTTGATAACCAATCCCTCTTTTTTGGGCTTCTTCTTTCGCCCATGCTAAGACTTTCGGGTGAAGTCTAATCGAAATTTGCTCATACTTCTCCTCTTCATTTTTAACAGGTCTACCCCGCTTTTTCAACTCCATACCAAACTGTTCAGAAATCGCTGCTCTGAATTTATGATTTTCTTCTGGTGTAACTCGTCTCGCCCTCTCAAAAGGGAATTCAGATTCCTTGTTCATATCTCCTGCGTTCTCTTTTTGTCGCTTTTCTGGCACTAATTATCCGAAGCTTTTCACCGCGCATTGTAAAAACAACTACGATCATTGAGCCATTTTCCGCTTCCCCAATTGCCCATTCTCTTTCCTCTCCCTCGGAATGCTTGGAGTCTTCCGTAAACAGGAGATAGGGATCAGCAAAAACTGTCACGGCTTCCTCAAATGTAACACCATGTTTACGAAAATTGGACTCAGCTTTCTTGTCGTCCCACTCAAAGCGCATTTTTTATAGTATATACCAAAATATCGGTCTTCAAATTATTTTATAGTAGCGATCGCCTTTTCTCAGCTAGCACATTAACCTAGGTCATGAAACTGGCGATCGCACTGTGCGTCAGAATGAATCGCCTTTCAGGGAGAGGGCGATCATGTACTCTCAGGGAGCGAAGTAATATAGAATGGACGATCTTCCCTACACACAATGTCAATTAGATTGGCTACCTGAATTCGCCCAGAGTATGCGGCGCAGACTGAAACGGGTGAATACCACAACTGAACAGGCACGCCGGGAGGCATTGATTTTTCCGTATCTGGTGGAATATTTACCTTTACATCCAATACCTCAGAATTTAGAGTTTGTAACGCGGACGATTATGGGAATTTTGCAGGGAGAGGCGATCAAAACTTAAAGGACTCCACCTTTTAACTGAGATGGAGTCCGAATAGATGTGACTAAATGAAGCGGAAATTACAGAATACGGAAGATAAAGGGATAGCGGAAAGATTGATCAGGATTATTCAATACTTGCAAAATCGCGATAATTGGCATAACAACATTCACGATACCCAAAAGACCCAGTAGGGGCCAACCAATAAGCACAACTGTCAAGATGCCAAAGATTAAGCCGTACAGCCAAAGGTTAAGGTGAAAGTTCAGTGATTCTGTCGCGTTTTCTTTGACCACTGGGTCATCAGACACTAACAAAACGGCGATTGGAATACCGATAGATACCAACGCCGCACTAATAAAAATTGATCCATGACAGAGGGCAGATAAAAGCTTGCGTTTGTCGCTATCATAAACATCATACGTCATGCGACCGACCTCCTTCCCCTCAAGGGAAACTAACTCTTCATTCTGACTGTAGCAGGTTCGCTGAACAATACAGGTCGTGAATTCCGACCTGTACAGGGGGGATATTTCTCTTATAAGGTACACAGATCCCCGACTTCTCCAAGAAGTCGGGGATCTTACTTGCATTTGCATACCCCTCTACACCCTCCTTAAGCCATCAAGCTAACCTCTGGCTTGGGTACAGATTGCTGTAGATGTTGCTGAATCGGAATCTCGATCGCGAATTCTGCGCCTTGTCCGGGTGCGGATCGACATTTCAATTGACCTCGGTGTTTCTCGACGACGATTTGATAGCTAATGGATAGTCCTAATCCGGTTCCTTTACCTACAGGTTTGGTGGTAAAGAAGGGGTCAAAGAGTTGACGCTGAGTTTTCTCAGTTATTCCTGGACCATTATCGATAATTCGGATCGCGACTTGGTTAGGTGCGATCGCTTCAGTCTGAATCCGAATCGTGGGATGATTTTGTCCATTATCCGTTGTTCTTAATTCCTCTAACGCATCGATCGCATTACTCAACAGGTTCATAAACACCTGATTGAGTTGTCCCACATAGCATTCTACTTTGGGTAAATCTCCATACTCTTTAACAATCTGAATTTCCGCATATCCCGGTTTTGCCTTGAGTTGATTTTGCAGAATCAGTAACGTACCTTCTAACCCTTCATGCAAATCCACCGCCTTCACCTCAGCTTGATCCATCCGGGCAAAGTTACGCAACGACAGCACAATCTGACGAATCCGCTTGGTTCCCACTTCCATCGAGTCGAGTAGGTGAGGTAAATCGTCTCGCAGGAAGGCTAAATCCATCTGTTCCGCCGTCGCTTGAATTTCCGGGGCGGGTTGGGGATAGTGCTTATCGTACAGGGAAATTAACTTCAGTAAATCTTGAGCATAATTTTTGGCATGGACTAGATTCCCGAAAATAAAGTTAACTGGATTATTAATTTCATGGGCTAATCCGGCGACGAGTTGTCCCAAACTCGACATTTTTTCCGTATGAACTAATTGGGCTTGGGTATGTTTTAAGTCACGCAACGCCTGTTCTAAGAGGGTGGCTTTTTGCTGAATTTCATCCTGCGATCGCCGCAATGCTACTTCGGTTTGCTGACGTTCCTGAATTTCAGCCTCTAAACGCTGGTTGGCGGCTTCCAGTTCCACCGCACTGGCAACATCAAAGGCTTTGGGCATTAATGGTATTAACTCTAGGGCAGTATAGACGGAAATTAACGCCGTGATCGCTTTGATTAATCCAGATAGCCAATAATCGGGATGCCAAATTGTCCAAATTGCCATAGCATGGGTCATACCGCAGGCAATGATAAAAGCGGCAAACATGAGAAAGATGCGGGAAAACGGCAAATTCCGTCGCTGATAAACAAAATAGATTAAGGTTAGGGGAATTGAGGCATAAGCCAGGGCAATGAACCCATCGGATAATAGATGTAGCCAGACTAAACCGGGCTTCCATAGGTAGCAGTTGCCATGAGGCATGAAAAGTGGGGCAGTCAAACTGTGCGTGATCAACGACTGCATAATGTCTCCTTCTAGTCAATAATCAGCTCTTATCTGGTAAAATTGAAACGGTTTGAGGGGACTCAATCAGTGATCCGTGAAACAGTGAACTATGACTCAGCATACAGTCAGGAACCCCACGCCTCCTTGTTACCCCTTACTAACCCGGATTTTTGATGGTGGAGCATGTAATCCTCTAGCCAGGAAATAAGGAAAAAAAATAAGGAGAAAGTTCTCACCCTGTTAACGTTTGAACCTGAAGCAATTGGATTGACTCAAACGGCACTGATTTCAGTATTCCCCAAAATTAGCAGAAACTACACCTTCTAGGGGTATAACTCTATAGGGTGAATTGTTATAAAAAAAGCTTGACAATTTATGACTTAGGATATAGAAGATATTAACTCAAGCTAACCGACCCAGGATGTCAACTTCTATAATGGAAGGCTGAGTGTTCCGTAATTAGGCGTTTTGAATGTCCACTGAACTTAAGGCTGAACTGCAAACGGCGGTTGAACACCGACGGAATTTTGCGATTATTTCCCATCCTGACGCGGGGAAGACGACGCTAACCGAGAAGCTGTTACTCTATGGAGGTGCGATTCACGAAGCTGGTGCGGTGAAAGCACGACGGGCGCAGCGTAAGGCAACGTCGGATTGGATGGCGATGGAACAACAACGGGGAATTTCGATTACCTCGACGGTGTTGCAGTTCGCGTACAGGAATCGCCAGATTAATTTGCTGGATACGCCGGGACACCAAGATTTTAGTGAAGATACCTATCGCACATTGGCGGCGGCGGATAATGCGGTGATGCTGGTGGATGCGGCGAAGGGGTTGGAACCGCAGACGCGCAAGTTGTTTGAAGTCTGTCGGATGCGATCGCTGCCGATTTTCACATTTATGAACAAAATGGATCGTCCATCGCGGGAACCCTTGGAACTGTTGGATGAAATTGAGCAGGAGTTAGGGTTACAGACGTATGCCGTGAATTGGCCCATTGGTATGGGCGATCGGTTTAAGGGCGTATTTGACCGCCGTCTGCGGCAAATTCACTTGTTTGAACGGACGGCACATGGAAGTAAGGAAGCGGGAGATACGGTAATCGATTTGGGGGATTCCCGGATTGAGAAATTGCTGGATCAAGACCTGTATTATCAGTTGAAAGAAGAGTTAGAACTAATTGAGGAGATTGGACCGGATTTAGATTTAGAGTTGGTGCATCAGGGTCAGATGACACCTGTGTTCTTTGGTAGTGCTATGACCAACTTTGGCGTCAAGCTGTTTTTGGATGCGTTTTTAGAGTACGCCATGCAACCCGAAGCCTACAAGTCTACCGAGGGCGAAATGCCGCCAACCTATCCAGACTTCAGCGGATTTGTGTTTAAGCTGCAAGCGAATATGGACCCCAAGCACCGGGATAGGGTGGCATTTGTCCGGGTTTGTACGGGTCGATTTGACAAGGATATGACCGTGAGTCATGCACGGACGGGTAAAACGGTACGGTTGTCAAGACCTCAGAAGTTATTTGCCCAGGGCAGGGAATCTCTGGACGTGGCATATCCAGGGGATGTGATTGGCTTAAATAATCCAGGAGTGTTTGCGATCGGGGATACAATTTACAATGGCAAGCGCTTGGAGTATGAAGGAATTCCCTGTTTTTCTCCGGAATTGTTTGCCTATTTGAAAAATCCCAATCCCTCTAAATTCAAGCAATTCCACAAAGGGGTGACAGAGTTGCGCGAAGAAGGGGCGATACAGATTATGTATTCTGTGGATGAGTCCAAGCGTGACCCAATTTTAGCCGCCGTGGGACAGTTGCAATTTGAGGTAGTTCAGTTCCGTTTACAGAATGAATATGGCGTAGAAACGCTATTAGATATGTTGCCTTATAGTGTTGCCCGTTGGGTAGCTGGGGGGTGGCAAGCCTTAGAGAAAGCGGGACGGTTGTTTAATACGGCGGTGGTGAAAGATAACTGGGGGCGTCCAGTTTTGTTGTTTAAGAATGAGTGGAATTTACAACAGGTGATTGGGGATCATCCAGAGTTGCAGTTGAATGCAACAGCGCCTGTGGTTTCGGGACAGGAACCTGATTCGTTGTGACCTCTCCCCTAACCCCTCTCCGGCGAGGAGAGGGGAATAATTTTGTAAGCTTTATCACAGCCGATGCACAATTTTTATAGCAATTACAACCAAGAAAAAAACGATGGCGAATGGAATTCGCAGCTACACAAACCAAGTCCGCCTGCGCGGACTGATGTTGAGAGTGAGTTGACTGAAACAACTACCTGGTCACAATTTACAGCCCAGCAATTCTTTTCCGGATACAGCGAGGCAGATGCTATCTATAACAACGTTATGTGAGTTATAATTTAAGCTGGAATTACGATGGTTTATTTTGTGGCGAAAACGGGTTGATGTACTTACCGGAGTCCGAGCGTGTAATTTATGAACGCAATCCCCTTATTCAGGTGGCGTGCCAATTGCGGTTCCCACCCATACTTAAGATTTCGCGCCAAGAGCCAGTGGATTTTCAGGATGAGATCAGGTTTCAGTACCCACTCTTTGAGAGTACACAGCCGAAGGTTCCATCTGAAATCTCTCAAGCTATTCAAAAATTTGGTTTACCCCTATTGAGCGATATATCCTATAGTTTTAAATCTGAAGACCAGATATGGCACTTATGTATTAGCAAAGATTCTATTACTCTAAGTACATCTGCATACGAGAGGTACGAACATTTCCAAAAACGTTTTCGAGAAGCGGTTGAACTTTTTGAAAGAATATATACGCCATCTTTTTACACAAGGGTTGGACTTCAATATCAAGACTTGATTATTCGCTCAAAGCTAGGGCTTAAAAATCAACAATGGTCAGATTTGATTACAGAACATATTGGTTCCGAGCTATACAATGCTAAACTTGCACCCTCAATTCAGTCAATTATAAAAGACCTAGTTTTGAAAACTGAACAGGGTCAAGTCCATTTTAAGCATGGACTTGTTTCCGTGAAACAACCAGACAGAAGTGACGATGAGCTTGCTTATTTATTAGATGCTGATTTTTATACAGAACGAAAAATAGAGAGAGGTGAAAATGTCTGGAACATACTCGGTAAATTCAACAAATCAGCTAGAAATCTTTTCAGATGGAGCATCACAGATACCCTCCATCACGCTATGCGACCCCAGACAGTTGAAACCACAGAGATATAGTCAGACTTTAGCAGAAATTCCTACAAAAAATTTTGTTATTGATCGAGAAAGTGGGAAAACGCTTATAGTTCAGCATCCATCGTTTGAACTAATGATGTCCGATTCTTCTCTATCTTTCAGAAGTGATTGGAATCGTCTACCTGTCAGTAAACTTATTGCACTACTGGAATGCTTGCTAATCCTCCAATCTCTGCCGGAATCTGCTTTAGAAGAAGCGGCTGAGGAACTTCAAGGAATTGCTGATTTTTATTCCGATCGCTCTTCTCAAGCTAATCTGTCTACTAGTCCAGCTAGCCCAGTTAAAGGTAAATTGAAATCCGCTCAAGTTAGACCACCTATTGTTGTAGAACCCTAGGTTATCTAACTATATTTGATGCATGAGGAAAAAAGCAATCTACCAGCCGTCAATTAAGAATAGTTCTCTCAGGCAAGGAGAGATACTAACAGATGTGGTTCAGTACAACCCTGTTGTTAGTGAACTATCACGAGAGGCTGAAGAATTGTCTTTTGAACCAGTCATTCATCCTTATGCAATTATTGTCACACAAGATTGTGATTTAGATTGGGATTATAGAGCTAGGCAAAGTAATAATACTCAATCATCAAAATTGTTAAATTCTGTAATTTTATGTGAAATTGCAACAGCACAAGAAGTTAGAGACATAGCAGATAAAGATATCATGAATAGGAAAGCGTGGGAGTTAGTTAAATCCCAACGTCATGAAAGGTTTTATTTTTTTGAAAAAATTCCTGTTGAATATGAATTAGAACAAGCAGGTTTACCTGAGTTAACGGCTGATTTCAAGAAAATATTTGGAATCGATGCAGCTACCTTATACCGTCAAATTGACCTAGGAATAGCCAAGCGACGTACCGTTTTATCGAGTCCTTACCTAGAACATTTTTCTCAACGGTATTATAGTTTTCACAGCAGAGTTGCATTGCCTTATCAATACGAAAGTGAATGAGAAAGTTAATAGTAGGCGGGTATCGAAATGAATAAACGGCATCCATCGGATGTCCTCATGCTCCTAACTCATCTTGGGAAATCAGCTACGATCAATAAAATAGATCGCGCGGGTTTTGCCTTTGTCATTGACTATAATCGTCGGCTTTCCCCGCGTCTTACTCAAGCCGATCAAACCTGGTTGACGGAACATCTAAAATCTCAGGATTTGATCAACTCATCTGATGACTAACTTTTCACTCGAAGCCTAGAAAGCTGAGAAGGTACAGCAACCGCCATAGCGGTTAGGACACATCATTTAGTAGAGACGTTGCATGCAACGTCTCTACAACAGTTCGGAACCTCCTAATCGATATGTCTACCGCTATAAAATTAAAGATGAATGATACCAAATCCGGGTTAACTACTCTCCTTATAACCCAGTCCGCGCAGGCGGACTTGGTTTGTGTAGCAGCGATTTCAATCGCCATGGCAAAACAATCGCCATGGCAAAAGGGAGTTCTTATTCACAACATCCTAATTAACCCGATAGACCAACCACTTCCCCCGAACCTTCAATCACTTCCCCAATCCGATAAGCCGTTACACCTTGAGATTCAAACCAACGACAGGTTTTTTCGGCTTGAACCGATGACACCAACACCACAAACCCAATCCCCATATTGAACGTATTAAACATCGCTTCTCGACTCACTTGACCCGCCTCAGCCAGCCATTGAAAAATCGGTAAAATCTCCCAACTATTCGGCTCAATCTGCACCGATTGCCCTTGACCTAAACACCGAGGTAAATTCTCTGGTAAACCGCCACCTGTAATGTGAGCCATTCCATGAATTTCAATTCCAGCTTGTAGCGCATCCAGAATCGGTTTCACGTAAATTTGAGTCGGCGTCAGCAACACATCTCCTAAACGTTGACCTCCTAGTAAATCGGGACAGCTATCCCAACTTAATGGCGAGTCCTGGTTAACCGAATCGCTAACAATTTTGCGGACTAAACTAAACCCATTACTGTGAACCCCCTGACTAGCTAACCCAATCGCCACATCTCCCAATTGCACCTGGGAACCGTCTAAAATTTCGCTTTTTTCCACAATCCCCACGCAAAATCCAGCAATGTCATACTCTCCCGGTTGATAAAAACCGGGCATTTCTGCGGTTTCTCCTCCCAACAACGCACAGCCAGCCTGACGACATCCTTGAGCAATACCCGCTACCACCTGAGTGAGTTGTTCTTGATTCAGTTTTCCTGTGGCTAAATAGTCCAAAAAAAATAGGGGTTGTGCGCCAGATGTCAAGACATCGTTGACACACATGGCAACTAAGTCAATACCAACGGTGTCGTGACGATTCAACTCGTGAGCCAGTTTCAGCTTTGTCCCCACTCCATCGGTTCCCGACACTAAAACGGGTTCGCGATATCCCATCGGTAACTGGAAACAACCATTAAAGCCACCGAGTCCCCCTAAAACTTCCGGTCGATGGGTGCTTTGGACTAGCCCTCTAATCTGCTGTACAAACGCTCGACCTGCTTCGATATCAACACCAGCTTCTCGATAATCCATGGAATATCACTAGGAATGAAAGAATTTTTCCGAATGTAGGGGCGGATTTCACTATTATCATTTTTTTCTGCCCCGATGTGACTCAACCCGCCCCAACCCAGGAATGTAGGGGCGGGTTTCACTATTATCGTTTTTTTCTGCCCCGATGTGACTAAACCCGCCCTAACCCAGGAATGTAGGGCTCACAAGGGTAGGTTTTTTAAGATGGGGGTTTAGGTAAGACTTAGAAGACAGGTAGACCAGTAGACAAGGAAGAGTGAGAACGGAAAATAGGGCGTTTCGGCTTTTAGAAGTGAGTTTGACCGAACCTAATTTTGTA
>NZ_JAVJUO010000156.1:0-7579 GCF_040220555.1 Coleofasciculus sp. C1-SOL-03 | reverse complement strand
GTTTAGGGAATCTGTAGGGGCGGGTTTAGGGAATCTGTAGGGGCGGGTTTAGGGAATCTGTAGGGGCGGGTTTAGGGAATCTGTAGGGGCGGGTTTAGGGAATCTGTAGGGGCGGGTTTAGGGAATCTGTAGGGGCGGGTTTAGGGACTAAAGTCCGCTATTCACCGATAAATGGACAACAAAACCCGCCCTACCCACCGATAAATGGACAACAAAACCCGCCCTACCCACCGATCAATGGACAACAAAACCCGCCCTACCCACCGATCAATGAACAACAAAACCCGCCCTACCCACCGATAAATTAACAATAAAACCAATGGGGTATTGGGACTGGGATAACGATAATCATTAAAAATCATTAAACCTGCTTTTACACAATCAAACCTGAAAACTATTTCGATTTATGTCTACCAAATGTATCCTAGTCATTGACGATGAACCCAATCTTTGTTTAGTAATCCAAGCTTGCCTGGAAACGATTGGCAACTGGCAAGTAATCACGGCTGAATCCGGCAAGAAAGGACTACACTTAGCCCAAACAGAACAACCTGATGCGATTCTCTTGGACGTAATGATGCCGGATATGGATGGGTTAACCCTATTGAAAGAGTTGCAAAACTCTCCCAGCACTCAAAACATCCCCGTAATTTTACTCACGGCAAAAGTGTTTAACAACGACATCACTCAATTTAATCAGTTAGGTATTGTTGGAGTTATTCCTAAACCCTTTGACCCAATGACGCTAACTAAGGAAGTAACTAAAGTTTTGGGCTGGTCATAATGTAAGTATGTGGACACAACAAAAGTTAACGGTAGAGATCGTCATTTGTCTTATGTCTTATGTCTGATGTCATTCGTAAAGGTTTGAGGACTACTCACCCTTAGAAAAAGCCGGCTGATTCATAGAGACGGCGGAGAACAGCCATAATCCGATCGCCATACTTCAAGTTAGCTGACCACCGTCCGCTCAACTGCTGGACAAGGGGTGCAATCCCACGAGTGACAAAGCGAAACCGGGGACTCACCACTTCTTGTACCAAGGGTTCTAAACTAGCGTAGGCTTTTAATTGTTGAATATGAGCGCGAACGCCTAATCGGGCGCTGGGGAATGTCGCCCCCTCCGGATCACCCCCGACTGATCCTAAACCGCCAAAGTTATTTTGACTAGGTTTCAAGTCGCCACCAAAACGGAGGAAATTTGTTTCCACCATGGCTTGAGAAAACGCAATATCATAATTCACCCCTTCAATGGCGGCTTCTTCCCGGTAAAGCTTGGGTAAGTCGGGAAACTGAGCCAGGGCGTCTTCATTATTGGCTTTGAGGAACATCATTAACTGTACTTCTGACGTATTCCCATGTGCCATAATCCGGTCAAGTTGACCCGGACAAATTTGTAAAATTGAGCGCAAAATTACCGTGCGCGTCGCTGCATCCCAACCGACAGAGACATCATAATCTCGCAATTCAATCGCTTTCACGTAAACCACTCCTCGATACTGAAGGCGGCGAATTCCTGGGACTGTGCTTAAATCGATACCCAAGCGATCGGCTAAGTCAATCGGAATATAGGCATTGTTATTAACAATAATGCCTTGCTCTCCATAGGTTTGATTATTAATCTTGATATTAATCGAAGGATAGGTAACATCCGTTCCATTTCCTCCCGGTTCCGTTCCCGAAACCGCTCGACTCCAAGCCGCTAGTCCATCCGCAATTCCTAACGCCATCTCGCGGCGGCGATTTTGAATAATAAACCGATCCTCTGGATTGGTAAGATAGCCAACCTCCATCAGCAGCGAAGGAAGGATGGTATCGCGGGTAAACGCCAGAAACCCCATCCCTGTCGCCGTATCCGGCTTCGCGCCTCGGTTGGGCAATTGGGGAAGACGTCGCAGCAGTGCGAGGAGGATCAGTTCCGCATGATTTTTGCGTTCAGTGTTATTGGCGATGTAGTAAACCGCCGTCCCTCGGACACTGGGATTGGGGGAAGAACCTGCATGAATTTCCAGCGCCACATCGCCGGGACGATAACGCGCATTAATCCATTGGATCGATTCAGTGGAACTCAAATCATCGGGGACAGAGAGAACCTCAAAGCCACGCGATCGCAACTCCGGGACAATCTGATCCCGCAGCAGAATCATCTGTTGAGCTTCCGTTGTACCGCCTGCGATCGCCCCTAGATCGCGTCCCCCTTGTTCAATTCCTCCGTGTCCGGCAGAAATAAAGATTCGTCCCATTAGTTACTTGTCCTCAGCACTGATCATTCGCACTCACTGCCATTAATCCAGAATAAGGATTTCGCCGTCTTTCGGCTAGTGCATGAGCGTATCAGTTTTTGTTCGCCAGATCCCCGACTTCTTCAAGAAGTCGGGGATCTATGTAGCTCACTTACACAGAAAACGCTGTAACTAACCATCTCCCCCAGCTTCCCCAGCTTACTTTTGCTCTCATGCACCATCTCTAGGAACCGGGGATAGTGTTACCATCTGTCATAATAAGTTAAATGTGGTTTTCATCTAGGCGATCGGCTATGGCTAAACGCAAAAAGCACAATCTCCAATGGATCAAGGAAACCCTAGAGCTAAAAGAAGACCACAACTGGACTTCTAAGCCAGGACATCGGATCTTCGTAGCAGGGCGAGGAGCATTGCGCTTTGATGTTCCCGAAGATTGGCATTTTGAACCGGATACCAAATCGTTTCGGTTTCTGGACAACAAACCGCCAAATGATGATTGTCGCTTAGAAGCGTCCTATAATCTACTGCCCCCAGGCGACTGGGCTGAATTTCCCCTGGTTTCTTTATTAAAGCGAGTGGTTCGAGATGATGAGCGGAATATAACGGAGAAGGGCGAAATTATTGAACTAAAGCGCCAAACCGCCCGCATCGTTTGGACTCAATTCAAATTTATTGACCCTAACGAAAACCGCGACGCCTATTCCCGCATTTGTATTGGGTTAGGTTCTGGCGTTCAATGTTTGATTACATTTGACTACTGGGTAGATGATGCAGAGCGTCTGAACCCTGTATGGGACACGGTGATGGACTCTTTAGTGCTAGGGTTATTTATCCGCGATCCCAGAACCGGATTCGCCTTCCCCGATTAGTTCCTGCTTTTGATATCTTTCAGATCCCCGACTTCTTGAAGAAGTCGGGGATCTTAGCCAGGGATCTTACTCATCCAGCAACAGTCGTTTGAAACCAACGCTATTGGGCAAATCACCATCTGTTAAAAACTGTTCATAGGTTAACTCTCCTTCGCTCTGCGCTCTGAGCAACTCTGTCTTAGGTAACGTTCCTTTGCGTAACCCAGCATATTCCAAATAACTGGAAAATTCCCATTCTTCAGCCTGCTGCACCAGTCCAGCTTTCACGGGATTAAGATGAATATAGCGACACAGATGAATCAAATACTCGGTTTGGTCAACATGGATACTGTGGAACTGATCAGTTATCCCAGATCCCCGACTTCTCAAAGAAGTCGGGGATCTTACCCAAAATTCGTCTAGTCCCACTTTGAGTTTGGGTTGAGGTGCAGAACAACCCAACTTTGGTCAAAGATCAATTCCCTTTCTTCTGGACTATCCACTGAGGCGACTTCTGCTTGACCCAAAATTTGTCGATAGAGTTCTAGTAGCCGAACCGATCGCTTACTATTGAGGAGGCGATCTCGTATGGTTCTCAAATGTTCGGGTTCATCCTGAGATTCCCAATTCTACGCCCATTGGTGACAAGTTAAGCTTGGACGCTAGTTGTCAAGGGAGGTTTGAGAGAATATATTCAGAATTAAGTTCCCGTCTAATTTACGCGAACGCCTTGGTGTAAGGTTAAGAGGTCGTTATAGTCCATAAGAGAAAAGCTTGACATCATCATTTATAAGTTATGATTTATGACGTTTTCTATCACCTCGCCCCCGCTCAATTTCATCCCTAAGTTCCTTGAGTTCTTTCAGATTCAACTTCTTGGTATAACAATTATGGTTATCCCCCAACACCATCTTGCTATAGCTCTGTAAACTCTCAATCCAAGGAAACTCAGTCATCCGGAAACGCCACGACACTCCCGGAAGCGGCGGTAAGTTTAACGCCTCTCGCACCACCAAACGACCAATGGTAAATGCACTGGTATTAGGGTCCCAGGTATCACCTTGCAGGTCCAGATCCCAGGTTCCAATCAAATGAAAAACCTTGCGC
This sequence comes from Coleofasciculus sp. C1-SOL-03, assembly GCF_040220555.1. Taxonomy (NCBI): domain Bacteria; kingdom Bacillati; phylum Cyanobacteriota; class Cyanophyceae; order Coleofasciculales; family Coleofasciculaceae; genus Coleofasciculus; species Coleofasciculus sp. C1-SOL-03. The sequence goes on along the minus strand of NZ_JAVJUO010000156.1, from coordinate 3,381 downwards.
GAACTCTTCAATTTAATAATCCACTGCACACTAAACCGATGAGTCCGAAAAATCTGGTCTTCCTGGGCTAACGATAGCTCCAAGATAGACGTATCCCTATCAGAAAATGAATTGGCATCCAGAGCCAATCGAATCGCCGCCAGGTTGTCAAGAGTAATCAACAGATTGTGACGGGGATTGTGTTGATTCAGTAGATACCAGGTTCCTACAGCACCGGGCGCGTCTCGTTCGACGGACAAAAGCACGATGGATTCATCAGCCGAATAGGTACGCTCAAGAACCAGAAACGTTGGTTGGAACGTTGCTGGTTTCTGAAAGATGCGGCGAATCCACCGAGTCAGCCATCGAAACCATTGTCGTAAACTCTGTTGCTTCACTGATGTCGCGTTCTCAGGGGGGATATGTTAAAACTTCTCATCGACAATGGCTTGATCCGAAGTGCTTGATCCGAAGTGCTAGTTCCATGATGGAGATAGGGACAGGACTTACGCACACTCTTCTATATGTAGGGTGGGCAATGCCCACCTACCACTATAAATAAGGTTTGAATACTCAAATTGCCTAAGTCCTGAGGGAAACTAGCTTAACCCATCCCCACCCATAGTTATGGGTTAACTCAGAATTCTCTAACCCTTCGGACGTTCCACCGGAGGAGTCTCTACAACCCCTGCTCCCCCTGCTCCCCCTGCTCCCCCTGCTCCCCCTGCTCCCCCTGCTTCCCCTGCTCCCCCTGCTTCCCCTGCTCCCCCTGCTTCCCCATATCCCCCATCGTTCGCATTCCCTGACACCTCATCCCTCAATCGATCAATTCTGAGTTAAAGTGAATTCTGAACTGACAATTTTTCCCAATCATCAGGTCAGTGTATGAACTCGTTAGTTGGTAAAACCCTACAGGGTGGCAAATACACTCTAGAGCAAGAACTAGGACGAGGGGGCTTTGGCATCACCTATAAAGCCACCCATCACTATTTAGGTCAGGTGGTGGTGATTAAAACCCTAGACGAGTCCATGCATCGTAACCCCGACTGCTCTCGGTTTCAGCGCCTATTCCAGGATGAAGCACGACGGCTCGCCTTGTGTACCCATGCCAATATTGTCCGAGTCAGTGACTTCTTTGTGGAAGCAGGGTGGCCCTACATGGTAATGGACTATGTAGACGGTCAGACCTTACAAGAGATTTTACATCCCGGCAAACCCCTCAGTGAAGCCACCGCCATTCATTACATCCGCCAAATTGGGGACGCCTTAACCGTAGTCCATCAAAAAGGTTTACTCCACCGAGATATTAAACCTGCCAATATCATCCGACGAGAAGGAACACATCAAGTTGTCCTCATCGACTTTGGCATTGCCCGGGAATTTAGCCTGAACACAACCCAAACCCACACTAACATGCTCTCTGAGGGCTATGCTCCCTTAGAACAGTATTTAATCAAAGAAAAACGCACCCCAGCCTCTGATGTTTACGGTTTAGCCGCCACCCTCTATACCCTGCTAACTGCCCAAATCCCCACACCAGCAGTGATCCGGGAACGCCAACCTATGCCAGCTCCCCGTGACCTCCAACCCCAACTCAGTGCGGCTGTGAATCAAGCTGTAATGCGCGGAATGGCAATTGAGGCGCGTTATCGCCCTTCATCGGTAGCAGAATGGCTATCCCTGTTACCGGATGTATCCTTTGAATCCAACCAGGAATTCGCCTCCAATCCTGTATCCACAACCAACGAAGCCACTGTTGCGTTAACCCCCCCACAGGCAAGTATCCATCAGCGAGAGTCCCAGCCTACTCAATATACGCCTTGGCATCGGCGCTTAGGTGTTTCTCCCGTTTTACTGGGAATGAGTGCTGTTATTGCTACAGGTTTAGTCGGACTGGGGACAATTTGGTATCAGTCTCACAATCTCTCGACCCCACCAGCGGCTGAACCCTCATCCCCAGAGGAACCTCTAAACTCTGATACTGAACTTAAAGATAGTGAGGAAACGACTGAACCCAAGCAGGACAAAAATGCCCCGGCTGCGGAGCAGGAACAGAAACCCTCTCGCCGCTCTTTTCCGGGATTCCCTAAAAAATCAAGAGATTCAGTTGAACCTTCTCCCTCACCCACTGCTGAAGACCCTTCATCCACTCCTGGAGAATCATCCTCCTCTGATGAGCAAAAATCGTCAACTTCAACCCCTAAACCTTCACCTAATTCATCCCCAACATCCCCTGCTCAATCTCAACCGCCAGAACCGCCAGCCCCCTCTCCAGAGGTTCCCCAATCGGCTGAGTCATCTGAATCGGTCAGCGAACCCCCGTCTGAGTCTGTTGGCGAACCCATAGAAAACCTGGAAACAGCACCTGCTCCCCCAGAAGCTCCCCTACCGAAAAAACCCCAAACCATTGAGGAAAATAATGATAACGAATGACAAATGACAAATGACAACCAATACGGTTTAGCCCTACATACCACCAGTCCCCAACTTGGATTAGCCATTAGTAATTTTCAGAGTGATCCTCGTGCAGCTACCTGGGATTTGGGACGAGATTTATCGACTCACTTGCATCAGCACTTGAGTGAGTTTTTGCTCCCAAACACTTGGTCAGATTTGGCATTTATTGCCGTCGCCCAAGGACCCGGCAGTTTTACAGGCACTCGTATTGGTGTGGTAACAGCCCGAACGTTGGCACAGCAACTGGATATTCCGTTATTTGCCATTTCCACTCTGGCAGCCGTGGCTTGGTCAGTCATGCTTCCAGGGAAAGAACAGCTAGAAACCTCACACAAAAGAGCGATCGCGCTACAAATGCCTGCTCGACGGGGACAGTTATATACCGCCATCTATCAGCAATCTTCACAGGGTTCCAGTTTGACGCCGCTTGTACCCGATGCAGTGATGACACCCGATATCTGGCAACACGTCCTAGACAATCAAAACCTCCCCTATCAACTCATTGAGGTATCCGTTAATTTAGGAACTTGTGTCACCAGTGTATTAGAGTTGGCTTATGTAGATTGGCAGCAAGGAAAGCGTCCTCACTGGTCTGAGGCGTTACCGTTTTACGGACAGCATCCGGTTGAACAACGGTTGAGCGCAGTCCCCATCTAAAATCATAAGATTTAGATGGGGTTAGCGAAACATTAATAATTTGGCTATATAGCACTACGCAGACACGTTAGGACATAAGTTAATCCCAATAATGACCTGATAACAGGCAAGAGGGCACTGTAGAAATGTCCTAACCTGCTTTAGTAAGGCTATAATACTAACAGGTACGGCGGCATTTATTTGTTCGGCACGACCTACAGGTAGAACCTAGAAAACTTAAGATTATAGGGTTCCAGTAGAGACTATTTGTTACAATAACGCATCTACTGGGTAAAAATCTTAGTGCGT